>JAEXAZ010000168.1 GCA_023394255.1 Bacillota bacterium
CTGAAGGTCGTTCTGCTAATAAAGAAATCGAGCAGTATATCAAAAAACGGGTTTCTGAATTTGAAACCATTCACGGTAAAATTGAAGTGAATGGCAAGGAAGAATAGCACCTCCTTGTTAAGTGGAAACTGCTGTAAGCGCCGCTTGCAGCAAGAAGGCCCGCCGAAAGGCGGGCCTTCTTTAATTTACAGGTTCAGCGATTTTTTCCACTCCAGGAAATCGTCATATTCGACCGCTTTGTCCAGAATGGTACCGTCCATCCTGATCTCAATAATACGGTTGGCAATCGTCTGTATGAACTGGTGGTCCTGCGAGGAGAACAGCACGTTCCCCGGGAAATCGATCAGGCCGTTATTCACCGCCGTGATGGACTCCAGATCCAGATGGTTGGTCGGCTGATCGAGCAGCAGCACATTCGCGCCCGACAGCATCATGCGGGACAGCATGCAGCGCACCTTCTCACCGCCGCTGAGGACCTTCACCGATTTATAGACGTCGTCGCCGGAGAACAGCATCCGCCCGAGAAATCCGCGCATAAAGGTTTCGGTGTCGTCCGGGGAATACTGGGCAAACCATTGGATCATTGTCAGGTCGTTATTATTAAAATAGGCGCTGTTGTCCTTGGGAAAATAGCTCTGTGAGGTGGTCATCCCCCATTTGAAGCTGCCATCGTCCGGTTCCAGCTCCCCCGCCAGAATCCGGAACAGCGCGGTCTGCGCCTGCTCATTCTCCCCGACAAAGGCGATCTTATCGTTTTTATTCACACGGAACGACACATGGTCGAGCACTTTGACGCCGTCAATGGTTTTTGTTAAATCGGTAACCTCCAGGATGTCCTTGCCCACCTCACGGTCAGGCTTAAATCCTACCCACGGGTAGCGGCGGGAGGACGCGGGCATCTCATCGACCGTCAGCTTGTCCAGCAGCTTTCTGCGGCTGGTTGCCTGTTTCGATTTGGACTTGTTCGCCGAAAAGCGCGCAATAAACGCCTGCAGGTCTTTGATCTGGTCCTCGCGCTTGCGCGTCTGGTCTTTCATGATCTGCTGCATCACCTTGCTCGATTCATACCAGAAATCATAGTTGCCCACATACAAGCGCACCTGGTTGAAATCGATGTCGACAATATGCGTGCAGATGGTATTCAGGAAATGGCGGTCATGGGAGACCACAATGACCGTTCCGGGGAAATCAAGCAGAAAGTCCTCCAGCCAGTCGATGGATTTGATGTCAAGGTTATTGGTCGGCTCGTCGAGCAGCAGGATATCCGGCTGGCCGAACAGCGCCTGCGCCAGCAGGACCTTCACTTTTTCGCCGCCCTTGAGGTCGCCCATCAGCAGTTCGTTCTGCTCCGGCGCAAGCCCGAGGCCCTGCAGCAGACGGGCGGCATCGGTTTCCGCGTCCCAGCCGTTCATTTCGGCGAACTCGCCTTCCAGCTCCGCCGCACGCGCGCCGTCCTCGTCGGAAAAGTCCGGCTTTTCATAAAGCGCGTCCTTTTCCTTCATCACCTCAAAAAGCCGGGGATTCCCCAGCATGACCGTGTCAAGCACACGGTATTCGTCGTACTGGAACTGGTCCTGCTTGAGCACCGACATGCGGCACTCCTTCGGAATGGCGACTTCCCCCGTGGTCGGGTCCAGTTCGCCCGAAAGAATCCGCAGAAAGGTGGACTTCCCCGCCCCGTTGGCGCCGATGACGCCATAGCAGTTCCCGGGGGTGAATTTGAGGTCGGCGCCGGCAAACAGCTTGACGCCTCCAAACATCAGGCTGACATTGGATACTGTAATCATAGCTCCTCCATTTATCTGAACTTACAAAAAATATTTGTTTGATTTGTCACGTTTTCCAGTATAGCATAGATTCCGATTTCGTCAATAAAATCCGCCGGAAATCTGCGAAAAATGCCTGTTTTTCTTTACTTGCAGGCCAAAAACCGTGTATACTATAGTTGTATCTTTTAAGAAATGGGGCAGTCCTATGAATATTCTGGTAGTTGGCTGCGGCAAGGTTGGTTCCCAGCTCAGCAATGTGCTCTCCAAGATGGGGCATGATGTTTCTGTTGTCGATTCCGATGCGGCACAGTTTTCCAATCTGACGGATGATTTTACCGGCTATACCGTTTCCGGCGTCCCTATCGACCAGGACGTGCTTAAGCGCGCGGGCATCGCGGGCTGCGATGCTTTGGCCGCCGTGACGACTGACGACAACATGAACGTTATGGTCTGCCAGATCGCAAGCGAGGTCTACAAGATCCCCCGCGTGCTTGCCCGAATTTACGACCCGCGGCGCAGCAATGTTTTTTCACAGTTTGGCCTGCATACCGTCTGCCCGACCAACCTGTCTGTGGATGCGATCTATTCGATGCTCACGGGACGCGACCAGGTGAAAAATCTGTATCTTGATTCGGCCACCGTCTCGTTCGAAACGGTGACCCCCTCCCCAAAACAGATCGGTTCGCCTGTGTCGAAGCTGATTTCGGACAACTCCCAAAAATCGGTCCTGTTCGGGATCCTGCACCGGGACGGCAATCTGGAATTGGCTCACCCGGGGCTGAAAGAGCCGGTCGGGCCGGAAGACCGCCTGCTGATGGCGAAGGTAATCGACTAGCAAAGGAGGAACCCGATTCATGAAAGTGATCGTAGTGGGCGGCGGGAAAGTCGGCTATTACCTGACAAAGACCCTTTTGGAGCACGGCCACAAGCCTCATCTGATCGAAAAAGAACGCGGCACCTGCGCCCACGCCGCGAACGACCTTGATGTGCCGGTCATCTGCGGAGATGGCAGTACCATTGATGTACTGGAAAGCGCCGAGACGCACGACGCGGACGCGCTGATTGCAGTCACCGGGCGGGACCAGGATAACCTGGTGGCCTGTCAGCTTGCAAAACAGCTGTTCCATGTACAGCGCACGGTGGCGCGCATCAACAATCCGAAGAATGCCGCTGTGATGAAGCAGCTTGGCGTTGACATTCCCGTTTCTTCCACCGACAATATCGCGCGGCTGTTGGAGCACGAAGTAGACAGCGCCTCCATCAAGCAGCTGATGTCGCTCAACCGCGGGGAGACTTCCCTGTGTGAACTGCTGATCCCCCAGCAATATAAGCTCGACGGCGTGCGTCTTTCCGAGCTGCAGCTGCCGGAAGAATCCATTATTGTCTCAATCACCCGCGACGGTAAATTGATTATCCCACGGGGCAATGCCCAGATTCTCAGCGGTGACAAAATTCTGGTCATCTGTGACAACAAGGTTGTGCACGAGTTGTCCCGGAAGATCGGGCTGGAAGCCCACAGGGTGGGGGATTAGCCGTCCGGCCTGCGCGGCGATTTGGTTTGGCAAATACGGTTCGGGAGGTATCCGCTTTCGCGGATACCTCCCGTTTTACGTCAGATTCCTTTTTACGCCGGGTGATCTATGCTTCATTTGCCTGCTTTTAGAACTATGTCAAATCCAATTCATTGATAAAGCATACAATATCACGATCCGTAATGTCAATCACACCATAGCTGGGTTTGGTTCCCCGCGGCATCCCGAGACTGCCGGGGTTCAGGATATGGACGCCGTTTTGGTAGTCCACCAGCGGGATATGGGTGTGCCCAAACAGGATCACATTTGCCTGAACCTCCGTGCCGGCACGGTAAAGGTCATCCAGTTCGTATTTTACATTATACATATGACCATGTGTATAAAATATTTTCGCAATCCCACAGGAAAAACAACCGGCCAGCGACGTGCTGGTGCCAAAATCACAGTTGCCGCGCGCGCTGAGAAATCTGCATTCAGGATAGATGCTTTCCACCTGCCCCAGCTCGACGGCGCCGTCGCCCAGATGGATAAAGAGGTCCGCCGTGTTGCGGTATTTTTCCACCAGCGCATGCAGCGCGTAAAAATCCCTGTGGGTATCCGATGTTACAATAATCCGCATAGAGTCCGTAACCTTTCGGCTTAGATTCGACAGCCCCGCTGTCACACAATAGAGAATATCTGCTAATAATATATCATACAATGGAGTGAATGAAAACAGGCGGTGACAAACTTGAACAATAATTTTAATTTCTCTCAGAATCAGCTGGACGCCCTGATCGGGCTGGCAGGCAAAAAGATGGGAGCCGACCCGCAAAAGCTCAAGCAGCAGATGGAAAGCGGCCAGATGGACAGCGTTCTGAAAAAACTGAATGCCAATCAGCAGGCACAGTTTAAAAACCTGGTGAACAACCCGGCTGCTGTCCAGCAGCTGATGGAAAACCCAAATATGCAGGCCCTGCTGAAAAACCTGATGGGCGGCAAATAAACGAGGGGGAATGGAGGGATTACGATGGATGATTTAAACTCGACGCTGAGCGCAATTTTGAACGATCCGGACAAAATGGCTCAGCTTCGTTCCGTTGCGGAATCGCTGGGCCTGAACTCGGGAGGGGGTGCCCCGTCTCCCCCTCCGCAGCAGAATGCCGCTCCCACAGGCGGCGGAAACTCCGGCAATTCGAACGGCAATGGCGGCATCGATGCCGCCGCCATTGCCTCCATCCTCCAGAATTTTCAAAATATCGGGAATGCGGGTGCGGGAGGCGATGCGTCTTCCTCCGGAAATTCACCGGTAAATCTGGGGGCAATTTCAAAGGCAGCACAAATTTTTTCCACATTTAACCAAAATGACAAAAACGTAGAGCTGCTGCGTACATTGAAGCCGCATTTCTCTGCCGCCCGCGCAGGCCGTATCGACGACGCGGTGCGCATCATGCAGCTTCTGAAAGCCTGGCCCGCACTGCGCGACAGCGGCCTGCTCAGCAGCTTGGGCAATCTTGGCGGCCTTGGCAATCTGTTTGGAGGTGGCAGACGATGATGCGGTGGAACAGCACCAAAACCTATACCGAAGAAGATATTATACGTATGCAGCAGGAAGCGGTCAGCCGTGTCCATGAAATGCAGGAACGCGCTCAAAATATGACGTATTATGAATACGATTCCAGACCGGCAATCGGCGAGCACTACGATCGGCCGGTAATCGAAGCGGAATCCAGAATCGTTCCGGTTGAGCAGACATCCCCTCCCGCTCAGGAGGCATCCGCCGAATCCGCTCCCGCGAACACAAATGACAACCAGTCTCACGGGCTTCTGGACCATCTTAATCTTGACAGCGAATCTCTGCTGATTTTAGGGCTGATCTATCTGCTTTATAACGAAAAGGCAGACACTTCGCTTTTGATGGCGCTGGGTTATCTCCTGCTTTGAGTTGCCGTTTCGGGCAATACATAGTTTTACAGGGCAGCCTTATAGAGCTGCCCTTTTTTATATCCGGTCTGGCGGGCGACATCCCTTGCGGCGTCCGACAGGGACATGCCCCCCCGCGCCAGCGATTTTACCATTTCCACCGCTTCCTCAAGCGACGGCGGCGTTTCCTGCGACGGGGCGGCGCCTTCTATCACCAGTACGAACTCCCCCTTGGGAGGGTTCTGTGTATACCACCCCACCGCTTCTGAAAGCGTGGTGCGGCGCACCTCTTCATGAATCTTGGTCAGCTCCCGCGCAAGGGAGATCCGCCGGTCTCCGAATACGGCCAGCAGATCCCGCAGCGTGGAAAGCAGCTTATGGGGCGCCTCATAAAAGATCAGGGTGCGGGTATCATTTTTCACCTGTTCCAGATGTTCGAAGCGGCTGTTCCGCTTGACGCTCAGAAACCCCTCAAACGCAAACCGGCTTGTGGAAAGCCCGGAAACCGCCAGCGCGGAGATTGCCGCGCTCGGCCCCGGCACGACCTCCACCGCGACGCCGCGTTCGGCGCAGAGCCGCACAAGATCCTCCCCCGGGTCGGAAATGCAGGGCATCCCCGCGTCGGTGATCACCGCGCAGGTTTCCCCCGCTTCCATGCGCGCCGCAATCTGTTCCCCGCGCTCGCGCAGGTTATGCTCATAATAGCTGACCAGCGGCTTTTTGATTCCGAAATGGTTGAGCAGCTTGAGCGATACACGCGTATCCTCCGCGGCGATGAAATCGCAGTCCTCCAGCGCGCGCACCGCGCGCGGCGACAGATCCCCGAGATTCCCGATCGGCGTGCCGACGACAACTAATTTTCCCATGGCGTTCTCCTCACAGATTGTGTTCTTTCTGGTAAATCCGCAGCAGTTCCGGCGAAAATCCGCCTTCCCCCTCGATGATCAGCGGCGCGTCCACCTGTAAAAAAGGCTTGCCTCCGCGTCTGGCCTCCAGCAGAAACAGCCAGGGCGGCGTGTCCGGTTTCTGCTGAACAAACCGGAGCCGTTTGGGTTCCAGCTTCTCATGCCTCATTGCGGCAATCACATCCGCCAGCCGTTCGGGACGCTGGCAGATACAGAGCTTCCCCCCGAATTTCAGCAGGTAACGGGCGGCGGCGCAGACATCTTCAATGGAACACATGGTTTCATGGCGCGCGATCCGGTCCGCGGCGGTCCCGCTCATGATGCCGGTACCCGTCGTTTTATAAGGCGGGTTGCAGGTTACCACATCCGCAGACCCGGCGGGCAGCCGGCCGCGCAGTTCCCGCAGGTCGGCATGGACAGGCACCAGCCGTCCCGCGGGAATCCCGCCTTCCCGAAGCGTAATGGCAAGCTGGTCTGCCGCTTTCTGCTGAAGCTCCACCGCATAGGCAATCTTCGGCGAGGTTTCCTCCCTGCGGAACCACAGCACGGGGATAATCCCGCAGCCTGTTCCAAGGTCGCAGGCAATATCCCGCCTGCGGGGCGCGGCAAAATCGGAGAGCAGAAACGCGTCGGTTCCGAATTTGTGTTCGGGCGTCACGCAGATTTTCAGCCGCTCGCCCAGCGGCTCAAACGTATACGCAAACATGCGGGCGCTCCTTTTCGTCAAAATTTGTACGGTGTCCCCGCCGGATACAAAGAGAAAGCCCCCGCTGCACAGCGAAGGCTTCAGGTTTTTTCCATTCGGTCAGAAACTTATTCCGGCTTTATGGTCTCAACGGGGCAATCGGCAGCGCAGGCGCCGCAATCGATGCAAACCGCGGGATCGATTTCATATTTGTCGTCGCCTTCAGAAATGGCGCCGACCGGACAGGTATCCTTGCAGTTTCCGCAAGAGATGCAGTCGTCATGAATAACATATGCCATAGGGAACACCTCCGTATTATATGTATTTACCCGGCCGTTATCAATCGGCCAGGCTATATCATATGCAGTCAGCTGCATATCATATGCAAAGAGAAAAAAGCAGCACAAAACAGGGTATGGTATCATAATCGCTTGCGGTTATGATACCATAAGTGACAAAAAAATACAAGCTAAATTTGCTTTGCCGGCGCCTGTCCCGCGCTATTCGTTTTCCATATCCGTCCCGGCCGGTTCTTCATAATTTTGGTTTTCACGCAGAACCCTGACTTCCGACTTATTATAATACTTTGCGGCCGCCTGGTCTTTCTCGGGAGCCACTTTGAGCATCCCCGTAAGAAGGTTGACTTCAACTACCGTTCCCCTGCCGTCTTTGGTGCGCACAAACGAGCCCTGCCTCGGGGTCGTACGGAGCAAATCCTCATAGGCTTCCTGCTCATATTTGAGGCAGCACATCAGTCTGCCGCAGGT
>JAEXAZ010000216.1 GCA_023394255.1 Bacillota bacterium
CATCAGGGGGTGTTTTGTCACTGTCCGTTTTTACTGGACCTGTTCACATCCAGATGAGGGGTGGTTTTGCTTTTCTAAAATTTACGCTACCATTTTCTTTAGAACTTTGCTATAATAAAGTCCAGCATCGGCGTGAGCGACTCACGGCCGGCCGAAAGGATGGGGTTCTATTGGATTTTGACCGGGAAACGGCGCGCATTGGAATCATCGGGCTCGGGCTCATCGGCGGGTCGATGGCAAAAGCGCTGAAAAAATATACGGGACACAGGGTTTACGGGTATGACATCGACCATTCCGTCGTCCAAAGCGCTCTGGACACAGGTTCCATCGACCGTAAAATCGGCGCGGAGGAATTATCCGCCTGCGACCTGATCTTTTTGGGATTATACCCGCGCCATGCGGTGGAATTTGTGAAGAAAAATATCGGCGGCTTCCGTCAGGGCAGCATCGTGATCGATTTATGCGGCGTAAAGCAGTATTTGACAGAGAACCTGAGCGGACTCTGCGCCGATCATCAGATCACCTATATCGGCGGGCATCCGATGGCCGGCAAAGAGCGGTGGGGGTTTTCCAGCGCGGACGCGGACCTGTTTTGCGGGGCCAGCATGATTATCACACCGGATACTCTGGTTCCACAGACGCTGTTAAGCCAGCTGGAAAAGCTGTTCGCGGAGATCGGTTTCGGGCGCACAACAGTCACCACACCGAAAGCGCACGACAGCATGATCGCATTCACCTCGCAGCTGGCGCATGTGGTTTCCAGCGCCTATATCAAAAGCCCGCGCGCGCGTCAGCACGAGGGATTTTCCGCGGGCAGTTATAAGGATCTGACCCGCGTGGCAAAGCTGAACCCCCAGATGTGGACAGAGCTGTTTCTGGAAAACCGGGAATGCCTGCTGGACGAGATTGACACCATTCAGGAGCATCTGCGGGAATACCGCGACGCGATCGCGGCAAAGGACGACCGGCGGCTGTTCGCGCTGCTGGAGGAAGGCAGAAAAATCAAGGAGGCGCTTGATCGATGAAAACCATCGCGGTAAAAACCGGAAGACCTTATCAAATTCAGATTGAGGACGGGCTGCTGCGGCGTTTTCCGGAGCTGCTTGCGAATGTTTACGGCGGCAGAAAGCCGGCGCTTGCCATCGTCACCGACGATACGGTCGACGCACTCTATGGGGAACCCTTACGCCGTCAGCTTGCGGATGCGGGCTACCCGGTCTGCAAGTTTGCGTTTGCGCACGGGGAAGACTCCAAAACGCTCGAAACCGTCAGCCGTGTTTATGATTTTCTCGCCGCCAACAGTATCACGCGTTCGGATGTTATCCTTGCTCTGGGCGGCGGCGTTGTGGGGGATCTGGCGGGCTTTGCGGCTTCCAGCTGGCTGCGTGGAATTGATTTCGTGCAGATTCCCACGACATTTCTGGCGATGATCGATTCCTCCGTCGGCGGCAAAACCGGCGTGGACATTCCGCAGGGCAAAAACCTTGTGGGCGCTTTCTGGCAGCCGTCGCTGGTGGTCTGCGACCCGCAAACGCTCCGTACGCTTCCGGAGGAGACCTTCGCCGACGGCGTGGCGGAAGCAATCAAATACGGTGCAATCCTCGACAGCGATTTATTTGAACTGCTGGAAAGCGGGGATTTGCAGGAACATCTCGAAGCGGTGATCGGCCGCTGTGTCGATCTGAAGCGGGAGGTTGTGGAGCAGGACGAGCGCGACAGGGGTGTCCGCCAATGGCTCAATTTCGGACACACGCTTGGGCATGCGGTGGAAGCCTATTCCAACTACACCCTGCCCCACGGGCGCGGCGTCGCCATCGGCATGGTCATGATCTGCGAAGCCTGTGAAAAAGCGGGCGTTACGCCGAAGGGAACCGCAGCGCGCATTTCGGACTGCTGCCGCCGTTACGGGCTGCCCGTTTCAACCGGCGCACCGCTGGAGGTCCTGTGCAAATCCTGCATGGGGGATAAAAAGCGGACCGGCTCCAAAATCAGCCTGGTGGTTCTGGAGAAGATCGGCAAAGCCGCCCTCTACCCCGTGGAGGCGGCGAAGCTGCATTCTTTTCTGGCAGGTGAATCCCGTGAGTAATGTACGCGTTTACCCCGCCAAGTTATCCGGCAGCCTGACCGCGCCCCCGTCCAAATCGGCGGCGCACAGGGCGCTGATCTGCGCCGCGCTGGCACAAGGCGAAAGCGAAATCGCGCCGGTGTCCGATTCCACCGATATGGGGGCAACACTCGGTGTGCTCGCCGCCATGGGGCAACCGGCGGAGCGCGACGGAAAAACCGTCCGGTTTCGCGGGATGCCGTGGGCGGAACACCCGGTAACACTCAACTGCCGGGAAAGCGGCTCCACGCTGCGTTTCCTGCTGCCGGTTGCCGCAGCGCTGGGGCTTTCCGCAACCTTTCTCGGGGAAGGCAGGCTTCCTGAACGTCCAGTCGGCGTACTGACGGAACAGCTCTCCCGGCACGGCATTTCCATCACGGGCAGCGGCATGCCTTTCTCTATTAAAGGAAAATTGACCGGCGGCGTCTTCACCCTGCCCGGCGACATCAGCTCGCAGTTTATCAGCGGGCTGCTGTTTGCCCTGCCCCTGCTCCTGCAGGACAGTGAAATCCGCCTCACCACGCCGCTGGAATCCGCGGCGTATGTCGATATGACCCTCTCCGCGCTGTCGGACGCGGGCATTCGGATTGAGCGCTCCGAGGGCAGCTTTTTGGTCAAGGGCGGGCAAAGCTACCGCCCGGGCCGAAAAACCGTCGGGGGGGATTTTTCCAACGCCGCGTTCTGGCTGTGCGCGGGCGCAATCGGAGGATCCATTGCAATAGACGGGCTTGAAGCGCATTCCGTACAGGGCGACCGTGCCGTCGTGGAACTGGTGCGGGCGTTCGGCGCGTCTATCTCCGTTCAAAACGGACAGACTATTGTTGAAAGCGCGCCGCTGCACGGCATCCGCATCAACGCGGCGCCAGTTCCCGATCTGGTTCCGATCCTCGCTGTGACCGCCGCTTTTGCACAGGGCGATACCGAAATTTACAATGCCGCGCGGCTGCGTATCAAGGAAAGCGACCGGCTTTCGGCTGTATCAAAACTGATTCGGAATCTGGGCGGCGAAGCGCTGGAATTCCCGGACCGGCTGATCATCCGGGGGACCGGCGGTCTGCGGGGCGGCGAAGCCGACGGGATGAACGACCACCGCATTGTCATGAGCGCCGCGATTGCCGCTCTGTTCTGCCGCGAGCCTGTCGTCATCCGCGGCGCGCAGGCTGTCCGGAAATCCTATCCGGATTTCTTTGAAGATTTAAAAAGGCTTGGAGGTCGTTACGATGTCATCTAACTGGGGAAACTCCTTTCAGATCTCTTTGTTCGGGGAAAGCCACGGCGCGGGTGTCGGCGTGGTGATCGACGGCATGCCTGCCGGGTTGAAGGTGAATTTTGAGGCGCTGGAGGCCTTTATGAAACGCCGCGCCCCCGGAAGGAACAAAGCCAGCACCCCCCGGAAGGAAAGCGACCGGCCGGAACTGCTGTCCGGCATCCTGGACGGCGTCACCACCGGCGCTCCCCTGACCGCTTTCATCCGCAACGGCGATATGCATTCCGGCGACTATGCGGAGCTTTCCTCGCTTGCCCGCCCCGGTCACGCCGACTACACGGGATTCCTGCGCTACGGCGGCTTTAACGACGTGCGCGGCGGCGGCCATTTTTCCGCCCGCCTGACGGCTCCTCTGGTATTCGCGGGCGGGATTGCAAAGCAGCTCCTTGCCGCACAGGGAATTTTGATCGGGGCGCACATTGCCCGCGCGGCGGGGATTGACGACGAGCGTTTCGATGACGTCAGGCTGGACGCGCGGACGTTGCTGTCTGCCGGAGCCCGTGACTTTCCGGTGCTCGACGAACAGGCCGGCGGGAAAATGCGGGAAGCGATTGAAGCGGCCCGGCTCGCGCAGGATTCGGTGGGGGGCATTGTGGAGTGCGGGATTACCGGCGTTCCCGCCGGTATCGGTTCCCCGATTTTTGACGGAATCGAAAACCGGATTGCTTCCATCCTGTTTGGAATTCCCGCTGTCAAAGGGATCGAATTCGGCGCGGGCTTTGCCGCCGCCGACCTGCGCGGTTCCGAGAACAACGACCCTTTTGTGATGGACGGCGGCGCCGTACGCACGCAAACCAACCGTCACGGAGGCATCCTCGGGGGGATCTCTTCCGGCATGCCGATTTTGTTCCGGGCGGCGTTCAAACCGACCCCCTCCATTTCCCGGACGCAAAAAACCGTGGATTTCCGGAAAAATGCCCCCGCAGAGCTTTCGGTTAAGGGCAGGCACGACCCCTGCGTCGCGGTACGCGCGGTTCCCGTTGTGGAAGCCGCGGCGGCGGTTGCCATTGCGGATATTCTCAAATCCGAAGGCAGGATTCCGGCGGTGCTGGATGGAGCACAAGCGCCATCCGAAGCATAGTATGGAAATGGGTCTTGACAATTCAGGACTTTTGTGGTTTAATAATTCCCATAAACCGATGACGGAGAGATAAAACCGCAGGCGCGCGCACAGAGATTCGGGAGTGCTGGGAACCCGGACGAAAGCGAAGCGGACAAATGGACTCCTGAGGGTGCGGTGAACAGCAAAATGCCAAGTATTCCGCAACGCAGGCCAGCGTTAAATGGCGATGGGCGTGTTGGCGCTCTGAAGAGGTGGATGCATTTTGCATCAATCAAGGTGGTACCGCAGGTTTAGCACCTGTCCTTGCAAGAGGACAGGTGTTTTTTGTTGTTTCCGGAGACAGCAAGCCGAAAGCCTTACCGCCCCAACATAAAACAGACCTTTTTTATGGAATGAAGGAGAATGAACTATGAAAAAGTTAACCGTGCTTGTGACATCCCTTGTCCTTTCGCTTTCCATGCTTACCGGCTGCGGCAGCTCCGCCGCCACTTCTTCCGCATCGGCTCCTGCTCCCGCATCCTCCGGTGTGTCGTCGGAAGCTCCCGCCCCGTCCCAGGCCGCTTCCGGCGAAAAGGTGAAGATCGGCCTTGTGCAGATTGTGGAACATACCTCCCTGAATCAGATCCGCGAATCCTTCATGGAAGAAATGAAGGCCCTCGGCTACGGCGATGACAAGGCTGAGATTGAATACGCCAACGCTTCCGGCGACCAATCCAACCTGAACTCGATCTGCCAGAAGTTCGCGGGCGATGAAAAAGACCTGATTGTCGCGATTGCCACCCCTTCCGCGCAGGCGGCGGCAGCAGCGGCCCCCAACATCCCGCTGGTGTTTTCCGCGGTCACGGACCCGGTTGCCGCCAAGCTGGTGGCCGACCCGAACGCGCCGGACGGCATCATCACCGGTACCTCGGACGCTATCCCGGTCGATCAGGTATTCGCGCTGATGAAGCAGCTGACCCCCGACGTGAAAACCGTCGGCATGATCTACAACCTCGGCGAAGTCAACTCGGTATCCGTCATTGAACAGGCAAAAAAATATTGCGACGAAAACGGCATAGACTATGTGGAAGCAACCGTCACCAACTCCAGCGAAGTCCAGCAGGCCGCGCAGTCCCTGGTCGGAAAGTGTGAAGCGTTCTACACCCCGATCGACAACACCGTCGCTTCCGCAATGGCCGCTTATGCCGAAGTCGCCAAGCAGACAAAACTCCCCATCTACACCGGCGCCGATTCCATGGTCATCGACGGCGGCTTCGCCACGGTAGGCATTGATTATACCCTGCTTGGCAAGCAGACGGCGCAGATGGCCGCGAAAATTCTGGAAGGTACTCCGGTAAAGGATATCCCTGTGGAAACCCTGTCCGATTTCTCCACAATCATCAACCAGACAACCGCCGACGCGATCGGCGTCACAATTCCGGAGGATCTGGCTTCCTCCGCCCAGATTGTCAAATAGTCCGGTCTGTTTTGCGAAATCGCAAGGGGATGCATCCGCTGCATCCCCTTGCGCTGATTTTTGATTCTAACGAAGTGAGTGATGAACATGAGTATGTTTGCCTTTCAGGGAGCCGTTGAGCTGGGGCTGATCTATGCCCTGCTGGCGCTGGGGCTGTTCGTTTCCTACCGGATTCTGGATATCCCGGACCTGACAGTGGACAGCAGCTTTACTCTGGGAGCTGCGGTTTCCGCCGTTTTTGCCACCGCCGGCCACTCTTATCTTGGGCTGGTCATGGCGATTGCCGCAGGGTGGATGGCGGGGATGCTGACCGCATTTCTGCAGACAAAGCTGCAAATCCAGCCGATCCTCGCCGGCATCCTCTCCATGACGGCGCTTTATTCCATCAACCTGCGCGTCATGAGCGGCAGGGCGAACATCTCGCTGCTTGGCACCGATACGCTCTTTTCCGCGGCACCCGGAAAATTTGGGAAGATGTTCGCGGCCCTTGCGATCGTAATTGCCGCCGGCATCTTTTTGGTCCTGTTTTTCCGCACCCAGGTTGGGCTCTGTATCCGCGCGACCGGAGACAATGAAGAAATGGTGCGCACCTCCTCCATCAATACCGACCGGATGAAGTTCATCGGGCTGGGCCTTGCGAACGCGCTGGTCGGGCTTTCGGGCGGGCTCATCTCACAGTACCAGAGCTTTACCGATTTGAGCATGGGCATCGGGATGGTTGTTGTGGGGCTGGCCTCCCTGATCATCGGAGAAGTGATCTTCGGCCGCCCGAACGTCTGGAGAAATGTGGTTGCCGTCATTTTTGGCGCGGTGATTTACCGCTGCATTATTGCGTTTGTTTTCGCGCGCGGCCTGCCCACAAACGACCTCAAGCTGATTTCTTCGGTGATTGTCGCCCTGGCGATCTCCTATCCGCTGATTATCAGGCGGTACCGGCTGATGAAACTGATGAGGGAGGCGTCTCGCAATGTTAAAGCTTAAACACGTCAGCAAAACCTTTTTCCCGAACACAATCAATGAGCGCAAGGCGCTGATCGACCTGAGCCTGACGCTGGAAAACGGGGATTTTGTCACCATCATCGGCGGAAACGGCGCCGGAAAATCGACGCTGTTCAACGCGGTCGCCGGTTCCTTCCTGATCGACAGCGGCAATATCCTGCTTGACGGGCAGGATATTACCTTCCTGCGCGATTATCGGCGCGCCAGAAGCATCGGGCGGCTGTTTCAGGACCCGCTGAAAGGCACCGCCCCCAACATGACCATTGAAGAAAACCTGACGATGGCCTACCAGCGCGGTGCCAAAAGCAGGTTCCGCCTGGGCGTCAGCAAAAAAGAACAACAGGCCTTCCGTGACCATCTGGCCGAATTGGGGCTTGGACTGGAAGACCGTATGAAAACCAAAATGGGGCTCTTGTCCGGCGGACAGCGGCAGGCCGTCACATTGATGATGGCAACCATCGTAACGCCCAAGCTCCTTCTTCTGGATGAACATACCGCCGCGCTGGACCCCGCCACGGCGGAGAAAGTCGCGTCGCTCACACAGAAAATCGTCGAGAAAGAGAAAATTACCACCATGATGATCACGCACAACATGCAGCAGTCACTGGACTGCGGCAACCGCACGATCATGATGGACGGCGGCCGCATCATTCTGGATATCAAAGGCGCCGAGCGGAGCAAGCTCACCGTGCCGGACCTGCTCGCCATGTTTAAAGATAAAAGCAAAAGGGAACTGGATAACGACCGGATGCTGCTCTCCTGAACAGCGCCGGTCAACAGGGATAAAAAAACCACAGGCATGGCTCTTTTGAGCCATGCCTGTGGTTTTTTATCCATCACGCGTATCATCCGTTTCAGCGGGGGGACAGCCCTTTCACAGCCCTGTCAAATCGCGGAACCAGCCCCAGTTTGTCGGGTGCGAGATGCACCTGGAACTGGTAGATATCATGCCCCGGGAAATGGTTTGCTTCGATAATAATCGGGCCTTTTTCGGTAACCGCAACGTCCCATGCGATATAGCCCAGCTCCGGGATTCTCAACGCGGCGCGCCTGACCAGTTCCACCGCTTCCCGGTAGTGGGGAATCTGCACGCCGATCAGGTCCTCCCCGGTCATCGGGTGCTGGAAATAGGCCTTCCCCTCCTTGTCGGCGCCGGGGGTGGAAATTTTCCCTGTTTTCATGTCGACCAGCACGGCCATCCCGCCGCTGTTGAGGTTGTCCACCCTTTTCCCGTTGCCGATGCGCATACTGGAAAACACCAGGTGGACGGTATTGCCGTTGCGGATCGTAACAAGCCGCAGGGTATTGACCGAAAGCGGATAAATTTTGCCGATATCGGGATGCTGGACAATAAACTCCTCCACAAGGTACTGTTTCCCCTCCAGCAGCATGTCGTACAGGCCCACAATCTTGCTGTCATCTGAAAGTTCAATAAATTCGATTCCCCGTCCGCAGGTGCCGTCGAGCGGCTTTGCGACCAGCTTCGGATGCTCTCTGCAAAACTGTTCAAAGGTATCCCTGCCGGTCTCGCGCAGGTCAATCCATGCCCTCCCGTGGAAGCCGTCGAACCGCTTGAGGAACTCAATTTTATCCTCCAGCAGGTGCCAGTTTTCCTGCGGATTCAGCAGCCTGACATAATGGTTGTTTTTGCCGCGCGTAATATATGTTTTTCTCTGGTCCGCCGAAAGCTTGTAAAATTCAAACACAAGGTAATCCATATAGCCCGCCTGATATTTAAACCCGCAGTACATGATGTCCGCCAGCGCAGCCACCGTGTTTTTTCCGGAGCGTTCGTGAACCTTGCGGGCGGTATCAAGCATCGCCCGATAGTTCATCCCGGCAATGCGTTTGACTAGATAGTCGATCTTCGGCATAACTGTTCCCCTTATTCCATACGTTTGCAGGCTTTTTGTTATCAGCCAAAATTTTGTTGCTTCGGTTATTATAACGCATTCTCCGATACTTTTCAACAATCGCTTTTCCAATATGCAGTAAATCATACAAATTCTGACACTACATAAAAGATCCTTTATCCATACGGGTTCCCATTGCCTGTTTTTCTGTGATCCTTCAGTCAATTATATTGTTCCTGCGCCGCCTGAAAACATGCGACAGAATTGACTTTATATCCGGAAAATGGTATAATTTTTTTATATGTGAATATCCCGTAAATAAGGGAATTCTTGTTTGAATGGCAACTGCTGTTCGATTAACGGAGGTCGTTACATAGATGAAAAAGATCATTGCTCTGCTGCTTGCTTCGGCATTAATGCTCGGTACGCTTGCCGCCTGCAACCGGAACCCGGGGGCGGACAGCAGCTCGTCCTCTTCTGAACAATCCGCCACGGTATATCAGGACGGAACTTACAGCGTAAAATTTTCGGTCCCCGCGCAGGACAGAACCCTTGATTATCTGACTGTCACGATTAAAAGCGATGAGATTACCATTGATCAATATGGCTGCAAGGAGGATACAGCCGCGCCTGTCTCTTCCGAAGCGGCCGATGCTTCGTCGGAATCCGGAGCGCCATCCGACGCGGCTTCCCCCGACGCGGATACCTCCGCAACCGAGGCGGAGCAGAAAGCCGCCGACCATTCGCAGGATATCCTCGATACCTATGAAGAGATGGGCCGCGACCTCGACGCCATGCAGTCCGAGCCGGTTAAGGGCGCGGAAGAGCATTCCTACCGTTTTATCCGCATGATGCGGACCGTTCTCAACCAGGCAAAATCGGGAGAAACCTCCCCTGCCGAGTTAGGCCAGTATGCCGACGGCGATTACGAAGCCGTGATGCCCGACTTCAATGAGGATGGCTGGAAAGAATTTGTTCATCTTATCGTAAAAGACGGCGATATCGACACCATAGAATATAACGCCAGAAGCGAAGATGACAACGCGAAGCTGATTACCGAGGACCCCGACCTGAACAAGGAGGACAGCGAAGCAAGCCCCGCCAAGTATTATCCCGAAATCGTGCAGAATTATAAAGACGGCGGTTATGACCTTGCACAGCTTGGCGCGCCCGAATCCGGCGCGGAAGCAACCAGGGAATTCAAAAAGCTGCTCACGCCGCTTTTGTCGAGCATGATGTCGGGCGGCAGCACGGATATTGTCGCATCCCGCTTTGTTGACGGCACCTATAAGGCCGAGTATGCCGATTTTGATGAATACGGCTGGAAAGAGACCGTAACCGTTAAAATCAAGAACGGCAAAGTGGAAGTTACCAACTTTGATGCAATTTCCAAAGACGATGAAAAGAAAAAGAAGTCGGATGACGAGGATTATGCCGCCAACATGAAAGAAAAAGCCGGCCTTACCCCTGCCGAGGCTTTTGAAAAGCTCATGGAGAACTTTGAAAGCGCCGATAACGACGTGACCAAAATTGAAAACGTGGCCGGCGCTACCGTTTCCTCCAATGATTTTAAGCTGCTGGTCGGCGAAATCCTTGCCACCACAGCGCGTTACGGCGCCACAAAGGAGCCTTTGCAGGTCGAGCGGATGAATGCCGACACGGCACAATAAAAACCCTATAAAAGCGGAAAACCCCGGAGACTGCTCTCCGGGGTTTTATGGATTCTGCGGAAGACTGACCGGTTAAAGGTCGAACGCGTCATGAATGGCATTGACCGCTTTGTCGGAATCCGCAAGCGCCACAAGCACGGAAATCTTGATTTCGCTGGTGGAGATCATCTGGATATTGATGTTCGCTTCGGCAAGCGCTTCAAACATCTTGCTCGCTACGCCGGGATTCGTCTGCATGCCCGCGCCGACAATGGAGACTTTGGAGATATTCTCGTCGCAGAGGATTCCCTTGCCGCCCAGACGATCGTTGATTTCCTCCATCAGGGATACTGCAAGGTCTTTATGGGAGCGGGAAACGGTGAAGCTGATATCTTTGGTGCCATCGCGCCCGATGGACTGGAGAATGATATCGACGTTCACCTTTTTCGCGGCCAGCTGAGAGAATATCTTAAACGCAAATCCCGGCTGGTCGGGAACCCCGACGATCGAAATTCGCACGACATCATTATCTCTTGCAACGCCTCTTACAAGCATTTTTTCCAACTTGATAACCTCCTTAATCTTCGTGCCCGGATTTCTGGTCAGACTGGAGAGCACCTCCAGATTCACATTGTATTTCTTTGCCATTTCAACGGAGCGGTTATGGAGCACGCCTGCGCCCAAAGACGCCAGTTCCAGCATCTCGTCATAGGTGATTTCATCCATTTTCCTAGCTGCTTTTACCAGGCGCGGATCGGCCGTATAAACACCGTCGACATCCGTAAAGATCTGACAGAGGTCCGCGTGAAGTACCGCGGCCAGAGCAACCGCGCTGGTATCCGAGCCGCCGCGTCCAAGGGTTGTCAGGTCGTCATAGCGGTTGATTGCCTGAAACCCCGCCACAATCACAATATTGCGCTTCGTCAGTTCATGATCGATCCGTTCTTTATTGATGCGGCGGATGCGCGCCGCGCCATGCGTCGAGTCGGACAAAAAGCCCGCCTGCCAGCCGGTCAGGGAAATCACCGGGAATCCCATCTTTTCAATTGCCATTGCCAGCAAAGACATGGAGATTTGTTCGCCTGTCGTAAGCAGGACATCCATTTCCCGTTTGGAAGCGTTTGGGTTGATTTCCTCCGCTTTCGCAATCAGGTCGTCGGTGGTGTCGCCCTGAGCGGATACCACCGCGACCACATTATTCCCTTTCTGGTAGGTTTCGGTGATGATCCGCGCCACATTAAAAATGCGTTCCGCATCCTTAACAGACGTTCCACCGAACTTCTGCACCACTAAATTCATGCCAATTCCTCCATTATTTTAAAGGCGTGTCTCCAATAGGCGGTCTTCCCAACGTTCGCGGCCGCCTATTTCGAGCCATCTTCCTCTTTTTCAACCACAGTGCCCACATTGTCTATGGAAAGTGTGCGCACCTGCCAGCCATACAGCCCCAGCTCCGGGAGCCTCCTGGCAACGCAGTCCCCAAAATCGCTCAGCCCCGCATCCACGATTGCCATCAGCGTGGAGCCTGCCCCGCTGATAAACGCAGCATAAGCGCCCAGATTGTAGCAGGCTTCCATCACCTGCGCCCCGCCTTGGATGAGGCCGAGACGGTAGGGCTGGTGAATCCGGTCGTCGGCGGCGACCCGCAGATTGTGGTAATTGCCGCTGTACAGTGAGACGGACATCAGGGCGGCGCGTGAAAGATTGAACACGCCGTCCCTCCTGTCGATTGAATCCGGAAGCACCGATCTGGCTCTGGATGTTTTCAGTTCAAAATCGGGAATGACCGCAACAAAACGCAGGTCATTTTTGATTTCCTGCTTCACAAAAAATACCCTCTGCCCTTCCATTGCCGCGGTCACAAGGCCACCGACGAGCGCAGGGGTAGAATTATCCGGATGTCCCTCGATGGATGCTGCAATATTGATCAGCTCGGCGTCCGACACAGGATTCCCCATCAGGGTATTGGCGCCTTTCAGCCCGGCTATGACACAGGCGGAAGAGCTGCCAAGCCCGCGGGCAAACGGAATATTGTTAATTTGTCCGATTTCCATGCCGTAAAACGGAACGCCGCAGATGTGGTAAAGTTCCCGTACCGTGGAATAGACCAGATTGGATTCATCCATTGGTACCGGTATCCCGTCCAGCGAAGTAATCCGGCAGCGGTCCGACTCCTCCATGGTGACATAGTTGTAGAGGTTGACGGCAAGGCCAATGGAATCAAAACCCGGCCCGATATTGGCGCTGGTGGCCGGAATACGAATTTTAATCATCAGTAATCAAGCACCCGGATTTTTCCAAGGAATTCTACGCCCATTCCTTCCAGTTTTTGAATTGCCGCATCAATATCATATTCCATAAGTACCGGCGTGATGAATGCAAATTCATTTGCAGGCTGATGAGTCCGCCTGAGCAGGTGAAGTTCCCCGAACAGACGGCCCGCCTCCTGCAGAAGGGCCTCTGAAGCAGAGCGGCAGCGCAGATACATCGCGGTTCTGTTTTCCCCCTGTTTTGCAACGTTGCCGCCGCTGGAGGGCGCCCACCGCAGGGAGGGGCTGGTATCGGCGGCTTTGGCGCAGTCGATGATATCGCCCACAACCGCGGAAGCGGTCGGCAGTTTCCCGGCGCCTTTCCCATAAAACACAACATCCCCGGTCGCGTCCCCGCGCACCAGAATCCCGTTGAAAACATCGTCAACGGTGCCGAGCTGGCTTTCCTTATGAATCAGGGCCGGCGTTACCATCGCGGTAATTTTGCCGCCGGCTTCTTCCCTTTTGGCGCGCCCGATCAGTTTGATTACACAGTCGTTGTCGGCCGCATAGGCAACGTCCTCAGGGGTAATCTTTGTGATTCCTTCGGTATGGACATCTTTTGGATAGACATGCTCGCCGAAAGAAAGCGCCGCCAGAATGCAGATCTTGCGGCAGGCGTCGTGGCCTTCCACATCCGCCTCGGGATTCCGCTCCGCGTAGCCAAGCTTCTGGGCAAGCGCCAGAGCATCCTCAAAGGACATCTGTTCACGGATCATCTTTGTGAGGATGAAATTGGTGGTTCCGTTGAGGATTCCCGCGATTTCCTCAATCCTGTTCGCCGCAAGGCACATATGCAGCGGCCGGATAATGGGGATTCCCCCGCCGACACTGGCTTCAAAGAAATAGTTAACATGGTGCTCACGCGCGAGGGCAAGCAGTTCCGCCCCCCGCTGCGCCACCAGCTCCTTGTTGGAGGTTACCACGCTTTTCCCGCGCTCCAGACAGGTCCTGGTGAAGGTATACGCAGGCTCCAGACCGCCGATTACCTCGGCAACCACCTTTACGCTGTCATCGTCCGCAATGATATTGAAGTCTTTTACAAAGCGGTCAGCATAAGGGAGGTCCGGAAAATCGCGAAGGTCCAGGATATATTTCAGGTCAAGCTCCTGCCCCGCCTTCTTTTCCAGTGCGGCTCGGTTCTTAAAAAAGACCTCAGCCACTCCGGAACCGACGGTGCCGTGCCCCAAAACAGCAATATTCATTCTCATTTGCCTCCCATATTTTCATCTGCCCCGGCCGCGGGGATAAGAAAGATCAAATTGCTTTGGCTTCCACAATTCCGTCCAGCGCTTCCAGCCTTTCGAGGATTTCCGAGCGGGACAGGCTCGCGCTGTTGGTGCGCACAGAGACGGAAACCAATGCCACACCGTCAACCGGAATATTCTGATTCACGGTGATGATATTGGCGCCGGCCTGGTACAGTTCCCCAAGCAGTGAGGACAGCACACCCGGCCGGTCCTCCAGCGTCAGATAAAATGTGACAATATTTTCATTCATGCGCTCATCATAAAGATATACGGAGTCCTTATATTTATAAAATGCGCTTCGCGAAATGTCTGCCATCTGCGCCGCCTGCGAAGAACTTTTGGCTTTTCCCTGGGCAAGGTACATCTTCGCCTGCACAACTTTTGTAAAGACTTCCGGCAGCACCTGCGCATCTACCAGCAGAAATTTCACATTGTCAGTCATTTTGTCCGCCTCCTGCAAACTTTTGTTTTGCCACGAAATACACTATAACATATTGCATTACTATTGTAAAGTGTCAGGTTGTCAGAGAATTCTCTGTTTATCAAATTGCTTCTGTCTAGATTATACAAATGCCGGCCGGCCGTCTTTAGAAAAGCTTTTCCGCCCGGCTTTCCGTGTCAAAAAAGACTGTTCGCGGCAAGATTCGTCTGTTTTCCGTTATTTCAGTCATTTATTGAAAATTTCCTTTGTATTTTACCATAGAAAATGTTATACTGTTGCGTAAAGAGACAGGAATCATTACTTGCTGAAAGGGTGGCATACGATGGAGGACTCGGGTGTTTTTAAATCGGCTGCATTTGGCGGATTTGACAAAAAGTCAGTGCTGACATACATAGATTCCCTGAACGAGGAATTCCACGAATCTGAGTTGGCCTATCAGGAAAAACTGGAGGCGTTCGAAAAGGCACAGGAGTCCCAGCTGGCGCACATCAAAAGCCTGGAGGCGCAGATTGCCGACGGGGAACGCAAACTGAATGCCGTAGCCAAACAGCTTGAAGACGAGCGCGAACTGGCGAAACAGGCGCAGAGCATGATTGCGGAGCTTGATTCGAAAAGCCAGGCCCTGCAAAAAAAGCTGGACGATAACGAGCGCGAGATGCAGATCCAGCTTGAACGGAACCGCCAGCTTCAGTTCAAAGTGGAAAGCTGTGAATATAAAAGCCGCAAATATGACGACCTGTCCACACAGATCGGCGACGCGATTATCGACGCAAAGCAGAATGCCGAAAAAATCATCCGGGCTGCCAACGTCCGCGCCGAGGAAATCTCCCAGCAGGCGCAAAATTATATGAAAAACTTTTACGCTGAATTATCCTCCTTCAGCAGTGATGCCGCGCATCTCCAAAAGTCGGTGGAAGAGATTCTTTTCGTGCTCAATGACCGTGTGGATGTCATGCAGGACATTATCCGCCAGGTCGAGCAGCGGTTTAACCCCAATGGCGTCCAGCTGGATTACACGGAGCAAAACGAGCGGGAAACCACGGATGAGAGCGGGAGCGAACCCTCAAAGCCCTGAACAAAACAGTTGATAGAAAAGCGCACCCCCAAGGGGTGCGCTTTTTGATTTTCTCACGGATTAATCGAATAGTTCGGCGCCTCTTTGGTGATATAAATGTCATGCGGATGGCTTTCCTTGAGTCCCGCTCCCGTGATCCGGATAAACTGCGCTTTTTCATGCAGCTCCGGAATCGTGCCGCAGCCGGTGTAGCCCATACCGGAACGGATACCGCCAACCAGCTGGAAGATGGTTTCCGCCACCGAGCCCTTATAGGGAACACGCCCTTCGACACCCTCCGGAACCAGTTTCTTCTTTCCGGACTGGAAGTACCGGTCGCTGGAGCCTTCATTCATCGCGGCGAGAGAACCCATCCCCCGGTAAACCTTAAAGCTTCTGCCCTGGTAGATCTCAACTTCTCCCGGACTTTCGGCGCATCCCGCCAGCAAAGAGCCAAGCATAACCGTAGACGCACCGGCCGCAAGGGCTTTGACAATATCCCCGGAATACTTGATGCCACCGTCCGCGATGATCGGTATTCCGTATTTCGCCGCGGCGCACGCCGCGTCATAAACCGCGGTAAGCTGCGGAACGCCGATACCGGCCACTACGCGCGTGGTGCAGATAGAGCCCGGCCCGATGCCGACTTTGACGGCATCCGCACCGGCGTTGATGAGATCCTCGGTTGCGCGCGCAGTTGCCACGTTGCCCGCGATGACCGGCTGGTTTGGGTATTTCGCTTTGATTTTCTTCAGGCAGTCAAAGATCATCACGTTATGCCCGTGGGCGGAGTCCAGAACCAGTACATCTACGCCTGATTTAATCAGCTCGTCCACGCGGTCCATAAAATCAGGGGTGATCCCGATTGCCGCGCCGGCCAGAAGCCTTCCGCCGCTGTCACGCGCGGAATTCGGGTACTGTACCGCTTTTTCGATATCTTTAATCGTTATCAGGCCGCGCAGAAAGCCCTGGTCATCCACCAGCGGCAGCTTTTCAATCTTATGCTGCCTCAGAATTTCCTGCGCCTCTCTCAGCGTAGTCCCGACCGGAGCCGTAACCAGATGATCCTTGGTCATGACGTCCTTGATTTTTGTGCCGTGATCCTCAAGAAAACGAAGGTCACGGTTGGTCAGGATTCCGACCAGTTTCCCTTTTTCGCAGATCGGCACGCCGGAAATCTTATATTTTGACATGATCTCGTCCGCGTCATAGACAAAATGCTCCGGGGACAGATAAAACGGGTTGGCAATGACCCCGTTTTCTGAACGCTTTACGGTATCCACTTCATCCGCCTGTGCGGAGATGCTCATATTTTTATGAATGACGCCAATGCCGCCCTCTCTTGCAATGGCAATGGCCATCTTGGATGTGGTGACCGTATCCATTGCCGAGGTCAGAAAAGGAGAGTTGAGACGAATTCCTTTTACAAGATCAGTGGAAATATCGACGTCAGCTGGTACGACTTCCGATTTTGCGGGAATCAGAAGCACGTCGTCGAAGGTAAGCCCTTCTTTCGTAAACTTCTCAGATGTATTGGTGTTCAGCATACGTCCTCCATTCTTTCTTCCATGTATTTGCTTACTTCCATATATTTTTACTATCATATCACTATTTTAGGACTGCTTCAATAGTCTTAATCTACAAATTATTATCGACCGTCAGCAAACAACATAGAACTTTCCGCATACGTATGACTAATGATCAAATTGGCGGTGTGTGGCGCGCCCGGTAGTCCGCCAGCAGCAGATCCACCATCCGTCCGTAGCTCTGAACGCCGTCGCTTTGCGCGTTGGCCTGCAGATAAGCATTATTCACCGCATCTGAGACTTTCGCGACAGGTCCCTCATACCGCGCCCAATACGCGTTGTTATATTGAAAATCCTTCCGGACACCGTCAGACAGCAGATCATTGACCTGCGTAAACAGTTCCCAGTCGTCGGAAGCAAGCCTGTTCAGAGAATGAATCAGCGCCAGCATAACGCCGCTGTAGCGGAAATCCGGAGAGTCGCTGCGCTCACAGGCCAGATATCCGATGAAATTCGCTTCATCTTCCCGCATAAATCCCCTCGTGTGCGCCAGCTCATGGCACATGGTTGCGGGGATGGAATAGTCGGGACAGGCTACATTTACATTTGCTTCAAAAGTATAGGGCGTAAAGACGCCGGTCAGCTGCATCATCGACATCCACCAGGAATTCACCAGCGGCTTCGGCGTGATATTCATGCCGGGCAGCACCGCGTAATCCTCCGCCAGCCGGGCGAAGGATTCCCTTGCGATCTTTGCTGTGGCGCGGTTGCTTTGCGAAAGCATCATCACGCCGGTTTCATCCAGCCTGACATCCTTTCTCAGTTCGTTTGCCCGCTGAATCAGCTCCGAACACAAAGCCGACAGCTCCTCCGAAGAGGAATCCCGCACCGCAAGCCCGCTGAACGTCGTAAACTCCGGACGGTAATAATTCAGCCCGCAGAACAGGACGAACACAAACAACACAAAGCAGGCCAGTTTCAGCCCCCATTCGGGCAGTCTGCGCCACGGAATCCGAATCCTGCGGAACGCCGCAAGCAGCAGGAGCGTTGGAAGCATAACGATCGCCATACAGATGAAAAACTCCGCAAGGGAGAACGGCAGCAGAGAAACCAGCGTTCCAAACAGGTTTTCCATCACAGGGTAAAAACCGGTTGAGTAGTACCGCTCCACCAGCCCGGGATTGCTTCGGGCGACGCACACAAGCAGGAATGAAACCGGCGCCAGCAACAGCGGCCACCAGCGTCTGAAAAGGATCTGTATCAACTGTTTTTTTCCGGTTTCGACATTCATAAGATCACCACCGTAATTCCCTGGTTGCAGCGGGTATAATCCCTGTCGCGGGCGAGCTCCGGGCATAGCTGGAGCGCGCGGCGCGCGCACTCCTCAAAAGGGGAGAACTCCTCGCCGAAAACCACTTCCTTTATGGTTCCGGACTGTTTCATCAGTCCCAGTTCCCGGCGCACGCCGGTCCGAATCCGGCCGCCATGCCCGCTGGAGCCGTATCCGTGGATCAGCTTAAGCGCGACCGCCCGCTGCGCCTTTGCGGAACGCAGCGCGGCGGTCATCCGCGATTTTGCAATCTCAACCGTGGGCATGCCCGCCTCAAGGTTGACAGTCAGCACCCCCGGCATCCTATCTCACCAATGCCGCGCATTCCTCCGCGGACAGCGTAAAATCACAGTCGGACATGGTATCCTCAAGCTGTCCGACCGTGGAACAGCCGACCAGCGCCGCGCTTTGGAGCGGGTTGGAGGTCAAAAACGCCATCCCGATTGCGGCGGCGGATTTTCCGGTTTTTTCACTCATCGCCCGGACTGCCGCAAGGCGGCGACGGTTCACAGGGTTGTCATAGCGCTGCACAAATTTGTCCTGCAGGGTGCCGCCCTCCAGCAGTTTGGAATAAAAACCGCCGCCCTGAGACGCAAATCCCATCACCGGGACCCGGTTTTCCAGATAGCCCTGATACTCGGTTTCGTTCATGCAGACCATCGTGGGATCGTTCCACAGTTCTCCTGTCGTATACGCGATCCCCCACTGAATCTGGGAAATGGCAAACGGGGTCTTTCCATGCGCCTTCGCGTAGGCATTCGCCTCGTTGATGCGCGCAACTGTCCAGTTGGAGGCGCCCAGCGCGCGGATTTTTCCCGCCTTCACGTGCTCATCCATCATATCCACAATCTCTCCGACAGGCATATCCGGGTTATCCCTGTGGAGAAAATAAATATCGACATAGTCAACGCCCAGTTCGCTCAGGCTGGTCTCCAGTTCCAGATCGACAACCTCCCGGCAGATCCGGCTTTTGGTCAGATTGTTCCGGTCCGGAAGCGCGCCTTTTGTCACCAGGATGATATCATTCCGGTTTTTGCGCGCCGCCATCCAGCGCCCCACAATCGGCTCGCTGCGGGAAATTGTGTCGTCCGCATTTTTGCGGCCGTAAATACGCGCGGTATCGATGGTATTGCCCCCCAGTTCCAGATACCGGTCCATCAGCGCCCACGCGCGTTTTTCCGGAATTGTGACGCCGAAATAATCCGCCCCTTTGGCAATCTTTGACATCTTCAGAACCCCGTCCACCGCCTGCACATCCATAAATTTCATTGCTTTACCCTCCCTGATTTCATAGCCGTTTTTTTCTATTATACCGGTCTGATTCCCATATTACAACCCGGACCGCCGCCGTTTGGGCCCACAAATAAAAAAAATTGATTTCCAATTATTGTTACCGCATTTTCTCGACGTCGGATTGTAAGGGACTGGGAAAAGTGGTAGACTAACAAAAGACTTTTCAGGGGGTGATCAGATGGGTGAAAACGGCAATGATTTGATTCGGGTAATTTCCTTTAATTTAAAACGCGATTTCGGGCCTGCTCTGCGCCGGTCCCGCAGATGGAAGGAGCGGCGTTCCATCGCCGCCCAATTCATTCGTGAAAGCGGGGCAACGATTGTAGGCGTGCAGGAACTTTTGCCCGGGATGCGGGAGGATGTGCGAACCCTGTTGGATTCGGAATACAGCATCCTTGGCTTTGGCCGCTATAAGGGGCTGCGTCCCAAAAATGACGAACACAGCGATATCATTATTAAAAATGAGGATGCAAAAGTGACTTTTACCAAGACATTCTGGCTTTCCAAAAGCCCGGAACAGCTGAGCCGCGCCTATTTTGCGATTTTCCCGCGCATCTGCACCGTGGCGGAAGTACACGTCGAAAAACCGGGCTGTACCATCCGTGTGTTCAATACGCATCTGGACCATATCAGCGGAATCGCCAGGCTGCTGGGTGTCAAAGTGATTCTGGAATACATTTCTAAATTCAATCAGGAGAACCCGCTGCCCACGATTCTGATGGGCGACCTGAACTGCAAGCCGAAAAGCCGCCCGGTTCAGTTTTTGAACGACCACGTATTGGATTTTCCCGATGTCCACCTGACGGACGTCTATTCCAAGTTCGAGCCGTCCTCCCTTTCCAATACTTTTCATAATTTCAGCGGCAAAGTCGATTCCAGGGCCGACCCCATCGACTATATATTTGTGTCCGACGAATTTGAAATTGTCGAATCGCGAATTCTGACCGAACCTGTGGACGGCCGGTATCCTTCGGACCATTACCCGCTGATGGCAACCCTGCGGCTGAAAAAGGGCTTTCAGGGCAGTGAATAAGAGAACGCCCGTGAAATTGATACACGGGCGTTCTCTTATTCACTGGTTTTATTACCTGCGCTTAAAGGATTGACAGTCGGTGCACTGGACTTTGGCCGGGTCGGTTTCATGAGTACCGACCTGGATGCAATCCAAAGAACAGTTATTTGCTTTGGAAGCATGGTAAGCACACTGGTTAACACTGCATTCGATGCTCGGATTGATGTTTTCTTGAGTCATCATTGTTGAAGGCCCCTTTCTCATTCGGCTTTTCAAAATTTTTGTAAAAACAAAATCAGGACGCAACAGTAAGTTTACGTCCCGATTAGTATGTACCGTTTCTCTTAAAAATTTCTGCCATTTTATGGATGTTCATAAAAATGATAAAATCTGTACGCAATATCTTTGTAGAAAACGTGAATCCGTGATGCTATAATAAGAACAGTTTTAAGGGTCTGCGGCCAGTGAAACTATTTTTAGAAAACAGCCATTGTTCATTTGAGTTCCAGGAATAGGAGTTATGATATGTTTAGGGTCCTTCATCTTGCAGGCGTACTGTTCTGCGCCGTATTGGTTGTTTTGCCTCTGGCCGGCTGTGGCGCAAGCCAGACCGACGCTTCCTCTGTTTCCCTTGCCCCATCGTCGGAAAGCCCGCCCGACAGCCAGTCTCAAAGCAGCCTTCCCTCCCAGCCGGCAGACGGCCAGGTTCGTCTCCCTCTGGAAAATACCGATTATAAAAAAGCGGAACTGCAGAATTATGAAACCATCGGAGCCCAGTTTTTCCAGAACGATAAACGATACTACCGCATTGCAAGCGCAATTTATCAATATCGGGATTATCATAACGCGCTGATTTTTGAGGAAAGCCTCTCCGATCTGGCGCAGGCGGACCCCGCTTTTCTGGTGGAAATCGCGGCTTCCCAGGCGCCGCATATCGATTTATACAGCGCGGCCTTCCGCAGCCTGCCCGCAGACTGCGCTCTCGGCAAATTTTTTAAACAGAAGAAAAATGCCGGTATCGCGGTGGGGCTCCTGTCTTACGGGGACGATGTGCGCGTGAAAGCAAAGGAGCTGTTCGGAAAGGATTATGTGCTGCCCAGGCTTGCCGGTCTTACCATTCAATATGACGCCGATCTTGACCTTTATTATATGAACAGAGACGGCGCCTCACTCGCGACAGATTACCCGGTAATTATCAGCGAACTGGAGACGCCGGAGAAAGACGACTGCATCGCGGTGAAGGTACTGCGCCTGTGCTACTGGGACTTCAACGGCATCTGGTCTACCCCGGACGGCAGTTGGGAAAGCGGGAAAATGTCCATGCAGGAGATCAAAAACTATGCGGTGAAGCAGATAGAGGCCGGAAACCGGCAGTTTATTCCGTCCACCTATTATCTACAGGAAACAGACGGGACTCTGCGGGTTGTCGGCTTTCAAAAGTCATAAAAAAATCCCCCGTTAACCGGGGGATTTTTTTATGACTGAAACAGTTCGCCGACCATCTGATTCACAAGGCCGCCGTCCGCTTTTCCTTTGACAAGCGGCATCAGCACCTTCATAATCCGGCCTTTATCCTTTGCCTGGGGGGCTGTAATGCCCAGTTCCGCAAGCACCTTTTGAATGACCGCACGGATTTCCTCTTCGCTCATGCTCTGCGGAGCGAATTCCGCAAGTACGCCAAGGCGGATTTTGCATTCTTCCAAAAGGTCCGTACGCTCGGGAGGCGTGCTGTCCAGCGCCTCTTTGGTCTGTTTGATTTCCTTAAGGATAACAGCATCCTCTTCTTCCTCGGTCAGGTCGGCGCGTTTATCAATGTACTTTGCTTTCAGGGACGACAGCAGCAAAGACAAAACATCCTTGCGCGCCGCATCCTTTGCTTTCATCGCAGCGACCATTTCCTGCCTTACCAAATCCATTTTCGACATACAGATGTTCCTCCATATAGATTGGAAGCGGACCAGTGTCTGTTTCCAGAATTACAAAATTGAATCCGCGCGATCGGTTAGTTTCCCGCGCGCCGCACAAGGTTTTTCAGTTCTTTTCCGCTGACATAATCCTTTAAATTGCCGAAGCTGATCTCAAAAATCCTGCGCACGGTGTAAGCAAGATGGTTGCTTCCGGCCGAGTGCGGGGTGATGAGGACATTTTCCAGTTTCCACAGCGGATGATCCGGGGGCAGCGGCTCCGGCTCGGTAACGTCAAGCGCGGCCCCCCCAATTACTTTGCGCCTCATGGCATCACAAAGCGCCTCCGTGTCAATGACGCTGCCGCGTCCGCCGTTAAGCAAAACCGCGTCCGGCTTCATGCGCGCAATCCGTTCCTTATGGAACAGGCGGACCGTATTGTCCGACGCGGGCAGAAACAACGCCACAACATCCGCTTTTTCAAGTTCCGCGTCAAGCGCTTCCATGGGAAGCAGCTCATCCATCCACGCGGGCTTTTCCCCGACATGGCGGCGCAGCCCGACCGTATAGCCGCCTAATGCTTTGCATTTTTTCGCGAACTGTCCTCCGATATCCCCCAGACCGACGACTAAAACCCGCGCGCCCATGATCGTTTTGACATCGCCCTCGTCCGACCACTCGCAGCGGGTCTGATGATCACGGTAACGGTCAATCTTTTTATAAAGGCAGAGCAGCATCGCAAGCATATGCTCTGAAACCGCCAGTCCATAAGCGCCCGCGGCATTGGTGATCACAACATTGGGGGGCAAAATAGACGTATAGGGGTCTGTTCCCGCGCTCTGCAGCTGCATCCATTCCAGATTCGGCGCATCCGACAGCAGTTGCGGCAGCACATTCCCGATGATTATATTTGCCTCACGGACCTGCTCCTGCGTAACCTCCGGAATTTTTAAAAACCGGAACTCCCAGTCAGGCGCCGCCTGCATCATTTTATCCCGATCGTCCTGCGACGTATGGATTACGACCAATACCTTTTTCTTCATGTGTAGGTTCCTCCCCTATTTTGGCACTACATCCGGCACGACCCAAAAGCGTCCGCCGATGCCCAAACAATAACAGTTAAATTATAGCATTATCCGGACTGATATACAACACCACTTTTCTCCTGATTGGCATGTAAATGGTAATAAGGCGCGCCTTATTGCCAAAGATAATAGCAGCCACAGCCGAAACGGCGCGGCGCCAAACGGTCATATGTTTTTTTGAAATATGCTTGACTGGGGCAGAAAAAGTGCTATACTTTAAATGCAAATGATTTCCATTTGCAATCATTCGTATCACAAAAACCTTTTACATCTTGAGCAAGGAGCCAGAACATGAAAAAACAGATCGCCCCTATTCTTTCTTCCATTGTTGCCGTGATTCTGATGGCAGGCTGCGGAACCGCAACCCTGTCGTCTTCCGCCGGCAGCGGTTCGCTTTCTGCACAGTCCGCGGAACCGCCGCAGTCTTCGGAGGATGCAGATAAGCTGAACATCTATACCAGCTTTTACCCCATGTATGATTTTACGGTAAAAGTCGGCGGTGATAAAGTCCATGTAACCAATCTTGTTCCCGCCGGGACCGAGCCGCATGACTGGGAGCCTTCAACCACCGATCTCGCGAATCTGGAAAGAGCCGATGTGCTGGTGTACAGTGGCGCGGGCATGGAGCACTGGATTGATAAAGTTGTCGGTTCCCTGACAAATAAAGAGCTCGTCACGGTGGAAGCTTCGAAGGGCATTGCCCTTCAGGAAGGGCATCACGATGAAGAGGAGGAAGCTGATGAGCATGAGGAAGAGTCGGCATACGATCCTCACGTCTGGATCAGCATCCGGAATGCCAGGACGGAAATGGAAAACATTAAAAACGCGCTTGTCCAGGCGGACCCGGACAACGCCGCTTTCTATGAAGAGAACTATGCCGGCTATGCGAAGGAGTTCGACGAGCTGGATCAAAAATTTGCGGATCAGCTTTCCGCGCTCCCCAACAAAACCATTGTCGTTGCGCATGAAGCGTTTGGCTATCTCTGCGGCGATTACGGCCTGACACAGATGGGAATTGAGGGGCTGTCCGCCGATTCCGAGCCTGACCCCGCGCGCATGGCGGAGATTATCCGGTTTGCAAGGGACAACAATGTCAAAACCATCTTTTTCGAAGAGCTTGTCAGCCCCAAAACCGCCGAAGCCATCGCTTCTGAAATCGGCGTGAAAACCGATATGCTCAACCCACTGGAAGGCCTCACCGAAGAACAGCTCACGGCCGGAGAAGATTATTTATCTGTTATGGAAAAGAATCTGGAAACGCTTACCGCCTCTTTGAAAGAATGACGAATGATGAAACAGCTGTTATCAATTCAGGACTTATGCTTTGCCTATGACAAGGAAATTATACTGGACCATGTGAACGCAGAGATCATGGAGGGTGATTTTGTCGGTGTCATCGGCTCAAACGGAACAGGAAAAAGCACGCTGATCCGGCTTCTGCTGGGTCAGCTTCGCCCTGTCTCCGGTGAAATTACAATTTTGGGAACTCCCGTCGGCCAGTTCCGTGAGTGGCCTAAAATCGGCTATGTCCCCCAGGTAGGCGGCGACGCCCACCGTGAATTTCCCGCCACCGCAAAAGAAATTGTCACGCTCAGCGAGTTTTCCAGTATCGGATTCATGCGCATGCCCCGCAGACGCCATATAGACAGGGCCGTCCGGGCACTGGAGACAGTTGAAATGGGCGGCTATCAGAATCGCCAGCTGAGCGCGTTGTCCGGCGGCCAATTCCAGCGGGTGATGATTGCAAAGGCTCTGGTGAACGAGCCGAAACTTCTGATTTTGGATGAACCGACTTCCGGCATTGACGCCCATTCCAAAACCATCTTATTTCGCCTTTTGCAAACTTTAAACCGGCAGGGCATTACTATTTTAATGGTTACCCACGATATCAATGAAACCGGGCAATATGTGAACCGGTTTCTGGAGCTCAAGGATCAGACGATCTGTGAAGTCAGAATTGGAGAACGCTAGTGGAAATTTTTGAATTTGCATTTATGCGCAAGGCTTTTCTTGTCGGCATTCTGCTTGCGGTGATTATCCCCTGCATCGGCGTGATCGTGGTGTTTAAGCGCCTTTCGATGATCGGCGACGCCTTATCGCACACCTCGCTCGCGGGGGTTGCGGCCGGACTGATCGGGGGGATCAATCCGGTGGTCGGCGCCATGATTGCGTGCACCGGCGCGGCATTCGGGATCGAAGCCATCCGCAAAAAAATCCCCCGCTATTCGGAAATGTCGATCGCCATTATCATGTCGGCCGGCGTTGGCCTCGCGGGAATCCTGTCGGGCTTTGTCCCCAACGCGGCGGGATTCAACAGCTTTCTGTTTGGAAGCATTGTCGCAATCAGCGATTTTGAACTGAAGCTGGTGGTCACCGTCAGCATCATCGTCGCCGGTTGCTTTCTGCTGTTTTATAAGGAACTCTGCTATATCGCTTTCGATGAAAATTCCGCCCGTCTGTCGGGGGTGCCGGTTGACCTGGTCAATTTCATTTTCACCCTTTTGACCGCCGTAACCGTGTCGGTCGCCGCCAGAACGGTGGGAGCGCTGATGGTTTCCTCCCTGATGGTTATCCCGGTCTCATGCTCCCTCCAGATAGCAAAAAGCTACCGTCAGACAGTCTGCTGGTCGATTGTATTTGCGGTATCGTCAACGGTAATCGGCTTGTTTGTCGCCTATTACGGCGGATTGAAGCCCGGCGGCACAATCGTATTAACAGGTGTGCTCTTCCTCTTCCTCCTGTTCTTCATGAAGGCGGTTTTTCACAAACTCCGGTACAGGGCTTCCAAAATGGCGGAGTCCCAAAGTACTTAACCAATCGGCCGAAATGCCCGGGCGCGGAATGCATCCGGGCATTTTTATTAACTTTGATCGGTAATTTTTTGTAATTGCCTGATGCGGCCGGGAGCGGGAGAAGCGGTCGAATAAACGGTTTCGAATAACAGATACTAAATTCGCCGGCCGGGGAGCACTGAAAGGAGAACACAGGATGGATAACAATAAAAACCGCATGCGGGACAGGGAAAAAAACAATCCTGAACTGCGAAAAATGGACCCGAAAAGGAACGCCGACGCCGGCATCATGGACGGGCATAAAATCGGCGTGCATGAAAGTAAGCACGAGAAGAAAAGCTGAAAAAGAATTCGTTTTTGCAAGCAAACAATGAGGTGAATAAAATGTATACGATGTTATGCAGTGTGTCGGGAATTCCAAACAAGGAATCCAAAACCCAGATTAAAAACGCGCTGGACAAGATTGAAGGCGTGCAGGAAGTCGGCGTCAATCAGCGCACAAGCACCATTAAAGTAGATTATAACGAGCCTGCGTCGGCGACCGAAATCAAAGACTGCATTGAAAAATCAGGCTTTAAAATCGTTTATGAATGATAAGTCTCCCATCAAAGCCTGATTCTGAGGAAGCATCTACAACTTGTAGGTGCTTTTTTGTATCAGCCGTCAGATCCCGAATTCCCCTGTCCCGGTTGACAGGGACGGGAAGCGGCGGTAAGATATCCAAAACAAAGATTATATTTTAAAGGGGAAACTATGAACCATGATTTGAACAGGCGGCTGATGCATGTGGAGCAAAAAGAGGCGCGGCTGCTGGCAAAAATGTCGCGTCCCGCCGCTTTCCGGTACGCTTCTCCCGCGAAATGGAAGCTCCCGATTCCGGACGGTCTGAACCAGACGCTGGAAGCCGCGTTTTATAAGGGCTTTCAGCTGATTTTGGGGAAAGGCTCTAAACTTCTGGAAAAAACCTACGACAAAGAGCAGCTCCTGTTGGACCATGAACTGCATGCGCTTGGCTATGCGAAAAAACCGAGCCGGAAAAATCTGTCGCGCATCAGCCGTCAGGCGGATAAAAGCGTGCGGCTGAACAGGCTTACCGCGGCGGTGGAAGGAACCGTTCTTGGCGTTTTGGGGATCGGCCTTCCCGATATTCCGCTGTTCATCGGCATGCTGCTTCGGACCATCTATGAGATCGCGCTCAGCTACGGTTTTTCCTATGACGAGCCGGAAGAGCGGTATTATGTCCTAAAGCTGATCGAAGCCTCCCTTGCCGGCCCGGAGGCGCTCATCAGGCAGAATGCGGAGGTTGACGCCGCCGCCTATTGCCTCAACCGGAAACAACCGTTTTTGTATGATCTTTCCCTGCAGATGCAGGCGGCTTCCCGTTCGCTGGCCGCCGAAATGATCACAATGAAATTCATTCAGGGTCTTCCGGTGGTCGGCGCTGTCGGTGGGATTTCCAACTTTGCGTGCCACAAAAAAATCATCGACTATGTCCGTATCAAGTACGAAAAGAGGTATCTGTTATACAAGCAGCTTTAACAGATACCCATAGCCTTCCTGCTCCATCTCCTCCTTTGGAATGAAACGAAGCGCGGCGCTGTTGATGCAGTACCGAAGGCCGCCCGATTCGCGCGGGCCGTCCTCAAACACATGGCCGAGGTGCGCGTTCCCGACGCGGCTGCGCACTTCGGTCCGCAGCATGCCAAACGAACGGTCTGTCTTTTCCTGAACGACCTCCGGTGAAATCGGCTTTGAAAAGCTCGGCCATCCGCAGCCGGACTCAAACTGGTCTGCCGAGACGAAAAGCGGTTCGCCCGTGGTGATGTCCACATAGATGCCCTGCCGGAAGTGGTCCCAGAACGCATTCTGAAAAGGCGGCTCGGTTGCGTTTTCCTGCGTCACGCGGTACTGTGTTTCCGTCAGCGTGCGGCGCAGGGATTCCGGATCGGGCGTCTGATAATTTTCGGGGCGTACCGCCGCCGCGCGTTTGGCCTTACGGAACTTGTCCGCACCGATGTGGCAGTAGCCTCCGGGATTCTTATCCAGATAGCTTTGATGATACTCCTCCGCCGGATAAAAGTGGTCCAGCGGCTTGCGTTCGATTGCCAGAGGCTTTTGATAGTGTTTCTGAAGGTCTGCGAGGGAACGCTCAACCACAGGCCGGTCCTGTTCGTCCACATAATAGATGCCGGTGCGGTACTGCGTGCCCACGTCCCCGCCCTGCCGGTTGAGCGACGTCGGGTCAATGGCGTCATAAAACAGGTCCAGCAGGAATGTGAGAGGCAGGACATGCCGGTCATACACCACTCTGACCGTTTCGGCATGCCCGGTATTGTTCCGGCAGACCTCTTCATAGGTCGGATGCTCCGTCCTCCCGTTTGCATACCCCACCTGTGTGGACTCCACCCCGGGAACCGACGCAAGATACTTTTCCATCCCCCAAAAGCAGCCTCCCGCCAGATAAATCTCCGCCATTTTTATACCTCCTCCTGTTTGTTCAAACCCATACATACATCCATGAATTGCTGCATTGGTTCCGTCAGATATTTGTTTTTATGCACAATGATTTTAAACTGCCTGAGAAACCGGAGTTCTTCCACCTCTATCGCGAATAGCCTGCCGTCAGCCACTTCGGTCTCCACCGCGCGCCGCGAAATCACTGTGACACCCAGACCTTCGGCAGCGGCCATTTTGATGGTATCGGCATTGTTGCAGGTCCAGATTGCTTTCCAGGAGAGCCGGTTGGCAGCCATCACCTCCTCAAAGGTTTTTCGCGTCCCGCTGCCGACCTCGCGGACAATATAATCCTCCCGTTCCAGCTCCGGCGGCCCGATGGAAGTTCTGTCCGCAAGCGGATGTCCGCGTCCGCAGACCAGGACCAGCTCGTCCTGCAGGAACGGTTTCTGCAAAAGCTCGGTGGAAGAGGTTTCCCCTTCCACCAGCCCGATGTCAATCCGGTCATTCCGTATAAAATGCTCAATTTTTTCAGTATTATGCTCGATCACCTCAATTCGGACATTCGGCGATAATTCCCGATATCTTTTCACAAGTTTCGGCAGTACATGTGCGCCGACGGTTACACTCGCGCCGACGCGGATCAGGCCATGGCCGTGCAGCATGACCATATCCCGCTCCGCCTCCTCATTCATCCGAATCATGTTGCGGGCGTAACTCTGGAGTTTTTTCCCCGCCTGTGTCAGGTACAGCTTTTTTGACAGCCGTTCAAAAAGCCGCACGCCGTAATGCTGTTCCAAATCCGCAATCGCCTGGCTGACCGCGGACTGGGACATAAAAAGTCCCTCTGCGGCTGAGGTCATATTCATGGTATCACAAACGGCAATAAAAATTTTCAAATGTCTTAGTGTCAAAGAAACCACTTCTCTTCATTATCATTTACTTATGATATTGATTTGATAATAATATTTTACTTATCCTCTGTCAAGGTATATGATAAACACCGAAGAGGAGGAGATGATTTGAAATCAATGATAAGCAAACTCCCCGGAATTGCCCTCTGCGCCGCTATCGCGATTCCCGCGTGGCTTCTGGGGAAGGTTTTTCCGATTGTCGGAAGCCCGGTTCTGGGGATCTTACTGGGCATGGCGCTTGCATTTTGGCACAGGCCGTATTTTATGAATGACGGGATACAGTATACGTCAAAAAAACTGCTGCAATACTCCATTATCCTATTGGGCTTTGACATGAACCTTTTTCAAGTGTTTCGGGTCGGAAAACAGACCCTGATCCTGATGGCCTTTACGCTGACCGCTGCCTTTGTCACCGCATACGCCGCCGGAAAATTGTTAAAGCTCAACGGCAACACCAAAACATTAATTGGCGTTGGTTCGGCAATCTGCGGCGGTTCCGCGATCGCGGCGACCGCGCCGGTCATCCATGCGGATGACGAAGAAATCGCGCATTCCATCTCCACGATTTTTTTGTTCAATGTCATCGCAGCTTTCCTGTTCCCGTTCCTTGGGCACCTGCTCGGCATGAGCGACCAAAACTTCGGGCTTTGGGCCGGTACGGCGGTGAACGATACCTCGTCGGTAGTTGCCGCGGGCTATTCGTTCAGCAATGCGGCGGGAGACCTCGCCGTGATTGTCAAGCTGACCAGAACGCTGATGATTGTCCCCGTCACCATTGTTCTGGCAGTCTACACTTCCAGAAAGACAGCGGGCGCCCATCAAGACAGCTACCGGTTCGCAAAAATATTCCCATGGTTTGTGCTGGGCTTCCTCGCCGCCTCAGTGATCAATACTTTCTTTCACATGCCCGCTGAAATCAGCCATTCCCTTTCACAGGCCGGTAAATTCGTCATCGTGATGGCGATGTCCGCGATCGGGCTGAATACCAATCTGGTAAAGCTTCTGAAAAGCGGCGTCAGACCGATTCTGCTGGGGCTGATCTGCTGGGTTATGCTGTCGGTCACTTCCCTCGGCGTACAATACGCGCTGTTTTAAAGCCTGTGTGCCTTTCGAAAAAAGCCGTCCCGCGGAACAAGAAATTCCGCGGGACGGCTTTTGCGCCTTTGATTGACGCATGGGATATAAAAAATGAACCCCGTGTCATAAAGCACAGGATTCATCCTTGTTCTGGAGGCGCCACCCGGAATCGGACCGGGGAATGAAGGTTTTGCAGACCTTTGCCTTACCGCTTGGCTATGGCGCCGAATTCCATATACGGCAAGTATATGGAAAAAGAGACTATGCTATTCACATCTGCCTCTTTTTGTTGGAGCGGGTTACGAGGTTCGAACTCGCTACCTCCACCTTGGCAAGGTGGCGCTCTACCAAATGAGCTAAACCCGCGTGTGGTGCCTTCGGTCGGAATCGAACCAACGACACGAGGATTTTCAGTCCTCTGCTCTACCAACTGAGCTACAAAGGCAACTACATCACTTCTCATAAAAAGAAAGTGGCGACCTGGATGGGGCTCGAACCCACGACCTCTAGCGTGACAGGCTAGCGTTCTAACCAACTGAACTACCAGGCCAATTTAAATGGTGGGAACTACAGGGCTCGAACCTGTGACCCTCTGCTTGTAAGGCAGATGCTCTCCCAGCTGAGCTAAGCTCCCGGACATCGTTCGCTCGAACAGTGCGTTATTTATTATAACTGTACCGGGTATGTTTGTCAATAGGATTTTTAAATTTTCCGGCGAAAAAAAAGAAATTGCATCCAATACTTAGGGGGCGGCAAAACACCGGCCCCTATATTTAGTGGCAGTCAATCGCCAAACGAGATCCCGAGGCTCCTTGCAGTCATTACCATCTGATCGTCGGCGGGGACCAGCTTGCTTCTGCCCGCTATCAGCTCCAGCGGATTGTGCGTAATCCTATTGTTCTGTTCCGCAACAGCCACTCCGAAAATCCCCTTGCTCACAAGGTCGGCGGCGTAGACCCCAAACTGCGATGCCAGCACCCTGTCATAGGAGGACGGCGAGCCGCCGCGCAGGAAGTGCCCCGGAACCACCACGCGGGTATCAAACCCGGCCATCGCTGAAATATCCCGCGCAATCCGGTTGGTAGCGGTAGCAAACCCGGCAGCGGCGCGTTTTTCAGCGCGTTCTTTTCTCTTCATTTTTGCTTCCTCTATGTCAAAAGCGCCTTCGGCGACGGTTATGATTGAAAAGCCCTTGCCGCTTTCCGCGCGCCGTTCCACCGCCTTCACCACTTTTTTAATATCGTATGGAATCTCGGGTATCAAAATCACATCCGCGCCGCCGGCAACTCCTGTATAAAGCGTAAGCCAGCCGGCCTTGTTCCCCATGATCTCAATTACCATGACCCGTTTATGGCTGCTTGCCGTCGTGTGGACGCGGTCAACCACCTCGGTACCGATATCGACCGCAGTATGAAAGCCGAACGTCACGTCGGTTCCCCAAATATCATTATCGATGGTTTTGGGCAGCCCAATGATGCGCAGCCCCTCCTGATGAAGAAGATTAGCGGTTTTATGGGTGCCGTTACCGCCTAAAACCAGCAGGCCGTCCAGATGCAGCTTTTTGTAATTCTGCTTCATCCTCGCCACTTTATCCACATCATCTTCTACAATTTTCATGCTTTTATAGGGCGTGCGGGCTGTCCCGAGAATGGTCCCGCCCGTTGTCAGAATCCCGCGAAAATCCGACGGTTTCATCTCATGGTAGTCCCCCTCGATCAATCCCTTATACCCATCTACAATCCCAACAATCTTCACATCGTCCATCTTCTGATAAAGTGCCTTTGCCACGCCCCGGATGGTCGCGTTCAGACCGGGGCAGTCCCCGCCCGCTGTCAGTATTCCTATTCTTTTTGCCATCTTTGTTCTTCCCCTCTTTTCAAGTCTCCTACCGGTACCACAGCAAAAGCCAAAACAGTGCGGCCGATTCGGATAATACAATCAGCGGTATAAACAGCACAAAATTCCAGTGCCTGGTCTTGTGGCGGAACAGATACATTCCGCCCCAGATGCCCAGCCCCCCTCCAAGAAAAGCTGTGCCGAACAGCACCTTTTCCGGTATCCGCCATGCATGCCGTTTTGCTTTCCGCTTATCGATTGCGCAAAGCAACAATCCCCCCGCATTTGCAACGAGCAAATAATAAAACAAAAGATTCTCCATGAATTTCTCTTTTCCTGCCAAAAAATAGGTGCGACTATTCATGCATTGTTATTCATAATCGTATTATAGCATTCCGCGGGATGCAACGCCAGTACATTTTTTAACCTGCATAGTTCATTCGGACAATCCATCTTTTTGTTTTTGTGCATCGGACTTGCACATATTCCCACAGCTTACATATAGATAGTGGTACAGCATTCTAGGCCATCCGACTGGCTACCGGGGCAAGGAGGTTTTTCATGCTATCATTGTTTGCATGCCTTTGCAATCTGCTGTATTTTGCCCTGCATATTACCGGAACCGGGTCTTTTCCCCGCCCTCTTTCCGCACGGGAAGAGCGTGAGTGTCTGGAGCGCATTGCACAGGGCGATCAGGATGCGAAAGCGCGCCTGATAGAGCACAATCTGCGGCTTGTAGCGCATATTATCAAAAAATACTATGCGGCGTTTAAAGATCAGGATGATTTAATTTCCATCGGGACGATCGGGCTAATCAAAGCGGTTTCGACCTTTAAACCGGAAAAATCAGTCCGGTTTGCGACCTATGCTTCCAGATGTATCGAAAATGAAGTCCTGATGCATTTCAGGAACAAGAAGAAATCCGCTCAGGACGTTTATATCAGTGACCCGATCGATACCGACAAGGATGGAAATTCCCTGACATTGATGGACATTATGGCAGAGGATGATAATATTGTCGACTGTATTGATTTACATATCAAGTCGGAGCAATTATATCATTACATCGAGGGCGCGCTGGATGAACGTGAGCGGCAGATTATCATTATGCGGTATGGACTGGGCGGCACACGGCCCCTGACACAGCGTGAAGTCGCAGACCATTTGAAAATATCCCGCTCCTATGTATCGCGACACGGTTATTGTAAATGCACAGCCGACAGCGTCCCCGGCCTTACCGGCCGGGGACGCTGCCCATTTTCGCCGCGATTGTCGGTATATGCGTGGCGTCAGCGCTTTTTCAGTCAGTAATATAACGCCTTCGCCGGGCGCGGCAACTTACCCCGCCATTTAAAAAATTTAAAAATTCTTATTTGGAGGGAAACAAAGGGAACAACCCGGCTAACAGACCATAAAAGTGCCGTACGGGCGGCAAAGCTGCAAACAAGCCCCCACAAGTCAAACGGCAAGCAGGCGCGGGCGGTACAAATCGATCATATGATAAGGGTGGCAAGGTCGGTTTTCCTCCAGCCGCCTGCCTTCAAATAGGTTGGGAGAGCCTTTCCAGGCTGTCCGCGGCCTCGGTACGGGCGCGCCGGAGCAAACCGCATTTGCCGTCCCGGCGTTTGTCTGGAGAATGTG
>JAEXAZ010000217.1 GCA_023394255.1 Bacillota bacterium
CTTCGCATAGAATTTGTCTGGATCGTCGTTTGCCTTGAAAGTCAGCGTCGCAAAGGTGTCGCTGCTCTCAAACACGATTTCATTATTGGAATTGGCGTCCGGCTTCACAACGACGCCCTTTTCCCCCACGGTAACGGTGGCGTCTCCGCTGTCGCTGTCGTTCGCCATATAGAAGCTGACCTTCAGGTTCATCTTATCGTTGGGGTTGATCTTGTTCGAATCTGTTTTATTCCCAAAAAATATTGTTGAATTATCCGCATACTTAATTCCGGAGGACGCTTTTCTGGCGGTGAACGAAGCGGTCAGCTCCACTTTAAACTCGTCTATGGAGGTGGTGTCCTTGAGCGCAATTTCCAGATAGGTGTTGCGGGCATTCGCCGCATAGGTTTGATAGGTCGCTGGTTTGGTCTTATCGACCGCCGCCGTCCCCTTCGGAACATAGTAACTCGTGCCGGTGCCGGAAAGCAGCTTCTTTTCCACCAGCTTGACTGAGCTGACATATTTGCCGTTCGTCGTTTTGCGCACGGACAGCCTGAACGCCTTGGAATCATTCAGCAGTTTGGCGGCCTCGGGGGGAATCAGATAATAAATTTTCTGGTTAGGCGCGATAGTGTCCCCGGCTGCGGCAACCTGTTTTCCGTTTTCGTTGATCGGCAGGCCGGTCAGCGCGGTAATATTGCTGGTCTGGGTGTTGACAGCGGCGGCAAATGCAGTCACCTGAACGCCAAGCGCCAGAACGGCAGCCATCGCCGCGGCAATTAGTTTTTTCATGGTTTTGTTCTCCCTTTCCTGAAATCTTTATCTTATAAGTGTCTAGAAACTGGAAGTTTATTTCACTTTAATTATACATTTTTTCTGATGAAATTAAAACCGTATTTCCGCAAGCGCTTAACAAAAAAATTGACTGCTGCCTTCTTTTTCAGTATACTAATCCATATATGTGTATTTTGGAATGGGAGAGACTGTCATGAAAATTGCTTTTTCCACACTCGGCTGCCCGGATTTCGCTTGGAAAGATATTTACGCCATGGCAAAGGACCTCGGTTTCAACGGGATTGAGGTCCGCGGCATCGGAAGCTGGCTTCATGCCTACGATGCGCCGCCCTTTTCCCCCGCCCATCTTGTAGAAACGATGGAAAAGCTCGCCTCCCTGCGGCTGGAAATTCCCTGCCTGTCCACCGGCTGCTGCCTGAACGATACCGCGCACACGGAAGAAACCCATCAGGAGATCATCCGGCATATCCAGCTTGCCGCACAGCTGGGGACGCCGTTTGTCCGCATTCTGGCAGATTGCAGCCCAGAACCAAGAGGCGAGATTGATACCGAAGCGGTTGTCCGTGAACTGCGCCGCTGCATCCCGCTGGCGGAAGAAAAAGGCGTCACGCTGCTGGTGGAAACCAACGGCATCTATTCGGACACGGCGCGCCTGCGCGACCTGCTCAATGAAATCGCCAGCGATTCGGTCGCGGCACTGTGGGATCTGCACCACCCCTACCGCTTCGCGCATGAGGCGCCGGGACAGACGATCCAGAATCTGGGCGCTTATATTAAATATGTCCACATTAAGGATTCGGTGGAAACTGAAAACGGCATTGAATACCGGATGCTCGGAGAAGGCGACCTGCCGATCGACGAGATGATGCAGGCGCTGCGTTCCATCGACTACAGCGGCTATGTTTCGCTGGAATGGGTGAAACGCTGGGCCAAAGACCTTCTTGACGCCGGAATCGTATTCCCCCATTTTGTCAACTACATGGAGCGTTTCGCGGAAGCGGGAACGCTCAGCCGGAAGCTGTTCTCCAACGCAACGAATACCGGGAGCTATATCTGGGAAAAGGACAGCCTGATCGACCTGACCTTCAGCCAGCTCCTTGACCGCGTGGTGGAGGAGTTCCCCCATCAGTACGCATTCCGTTACACACAGCTTGACTATACCAGAACCTATTTTGAGTTCCGGAACGATGTTGATGCGTTCGCCCGCGCGCTGATCGCGATGGGAGTGAAGCAGGGCGACCATGTGGCGGTTTGGGCAACCAACGTTCCGCAATGGTACATCGCGTTCTGGGCCGCCACAAAAATCGGCGCGGTGCTTGTCACCGTCAACACCGCTTATAAAATTCACGAGGCCGAATACCTGCTGCGCCAGTCGGATACCCACACGCTGGTGATGGTGGACGGATTCAAGGATTCCGACTATGTCGGAATCATACGGGAACTCTGCCCGGAACTGGAAACCTCCGAAGCCGGCAAGCCGCTGCACCTGAAGCGGCTGCCGTTCCTGCGCAATATCATTACCGTGGAATCCCGCCAGAAAGGCTGCCTTACCTGGGACAACGCCCTGGCATTGGCCGAAAAAGTACCGGTCGAGGCGGTTTATATGCGCGCGGCGCTCGTGAGCCGCCACGACGTCTGCAATATGCAGTACACCTCCGGCACCACCGGTTTCCCGAAGGGCGTTATGCTCACCCACTACAACATCATCAACAACGGCAAAAACATCGGCGACTGCATGGATCTGTCGACCGCCGACCGCATGATGATCCATGTTCCGATGTTCCATTGCTTCGGCATGGTGCTCGCGATGACCGCGTCGGTCACGCACGGCGTTACCATGTGCCCGATGCCTTATTTCTCCCCCCGTAAATCGCTCGATTGTATCAACCGCGAAAAAATCACCTGTTTTCACGGCGTACCGACCATGTTCATTGCCATGCTGGAGCACGAGGACTTTGCCAAAACGGATTTCTCCCATATGCGCACCGGGATCATGGCCGGAAGCCCCTGCCCGGTCAAGGTGATGCAGGACGTTGTCGACAAGATGCACATGTCCCAAATTTCCATTGTATACGGGCAGACCGAGGCTTCTCCCGGCTGCACGCAGAGCCGTGTGGACGACCCGCTGGATGTGCGTGTGAACACGGTGGGACGTGCACTGCCAGGCGTCCAGTGCAAAATAGTCGACCCGGCCACCGGCGAAGACCTGCCGGACAATGTGGACGGGGAATTTGTCGCCCGCGGATACAACATCATGAAAGGCTACTATAAAATGCCGGAAGCAACGGCCGCCGCCATTGATGAGCAAGGCTGGCTGCACACCGGCGACCTTGCCCGCCGCACACCGGACGGCAACTACAAAATTACCGGGCGCATCAAGGATATGATCATCCGCGGCGGTGAAAACATCTATCCCAAGGAGATCGAGGACTTTATCTATACCCATCCCAAGGTGAAGGATGTGCAGGTCATCGGCGTCCCCGACCAGCAGTACGGGGAGGAAATCATGGCCTGCGTGATTCCAAGGGAAAACGCAGATTTGACCGAGCAGGAGCTGCATGAATATATTATCACTCACATTGCCAAACATAAGACGCCGCGGTATATCACCTTTGTTGACAGTTTCCCGATGAATGCGGCGGGTAAAATCCTGAAATATAAGATGCGTGAACAGGCGGTCGAGCAGCTGAACCTGCAGGCTGCGGACAGTGTCGTCACTGCCTGACGGCGTCTGCTTGACAAATCCGTCCAACCTGCTATAGTTGTGACAGTTCCGCAGCATAGATACCGTGCCTTTTGTGCACGGATTCAGAAAGTGGGGTGCGTTTTTTGGATGATTTCCGCCTGAATGAAATGCCGCTTTCAGAAAAGGCAAAAGTCCAAATCCGCAAATATATCAATACCATGGATTTGGAGCACAGCAACAAACTCCCAAGCGAGGAGATTCTTGCCGATATCATCGGGGTGAGCCGCATCACGATCCGCAGCGCGCTCAATGACCTGGCCTCCGAAGGGGTCATCTTCCGCAGGCAGGGCAAGGGGACGTTTGTCAATATAGATTCCTTGAGCATCAAGGTGAAGTTTAACCCGATTTCCGAGTTCACCACGATGATCCGGAACAGCGGGTATACCCCAAGCGTCCGCCTGCTGGACATGAAGATTATCCCGCAGGATAAGGAAATCGCGGAATGCCTGCTGCTTGAAGAGGGTGACAAGCTTGTGGTCGCGGAGAAAATGTTTTTTGCCGACCATAAGATGTGCGCGTACTGTGCGGATTATTTTTCCCTCGCTTCTGTCGGCGGAAAACAGAATCTTTCCGAAATGGCACGTTTTGAAAATTCGATTTTCGCCTACATGTTTTATCAGTCCGCACGCAAAATCGTCTGGGACAAGGTGGAAATCAGCGCGGAAACCGGCAAACGCATCCCGAACCTCAGCGAATATGCCAATATGCAGGAACTTGGCGACAAGGCGTTCCTCTTTCTCAAAGGCGTCAATTATGACACTAACGACAAGCCCGCCATGTACGCGCAGGAGTACATCGATCCGGATATCATCAAATTCAGCATGATCCGGCAGCGGGATATTCATTACTGAATTGTAAAATACAGCGGCCCGGTATTCATTTTAGAATACCGGGCCGCTGTTGCTTTTGTTATGTGTTTGGCTGGACAGTAATAACTGTGCGTTCCGATTTGGCAGAGATTCCTGCTTCATTGGGTGTCACATAAGCGCTTTCGGCAACAAACTCTCCGGGAAGCACGCAGCTTACGTAGTACGTCAGGGTATAAACATTGGGGTCTTCCGCTTCTCCCCCGGTCATCACACGGGGGTTCTTCATCGCATAAGCGTCCCTGTCCCCGGTGTCCGTCGCAGACCCCGGCAGCTTGGAGTTATCGCGATAGACGTAGCCGCGCACCGTCTGTCCGTCGTTTTCCACCATGCCCCAGCACCAGTCATACCATACGTTGCTTCTGCCGGAGGCGGGCATATACCGCATGCCGGACGGGATAAAGTCTGTGATCTGGTAACAGCCGGACGGGGCGTCGTCTGAGAAGGTCACCTTTAAATCCACGCGGACCTTTCCGCTGGTTTTGAACTCTCCGTCCACCGGCGTATAGGTCTTGGAGATGGTCAGCTTGCTGGTGGGCGGGACGTCCAGATCGCCCGCGTAAACGGTATGGCATACCGCTGCGGAAAGGCTGCCCGAAAGAATCTTAAACTGGGTATTCCTAAATGTCTCGGCGCTCAGGCTGAGCACTTTGACACCGCTTTCGTCCAGTGTCTCCTCTTTTGTTTCTCCGTTGGCAACATAACTGAACCTTCCGGGTTTTTCTCCCTCCGGCAGCGTGAACTTCTCCAGATAGGTCAGCATTTCAAGGTTGGTAAGCGCCGTATAGCTGGCGGAGCGGTCATTATCCTGCGCATTCAGATAGTTCATCAACGCGTCGGCATCCGGGTTGCTGGTGATGGAAGTCAGCATCAGCGCTGCCGCGGTATTCTCCAGCCGCTCGTCATTGGTCGCTCCGGTCACATATTTGAGATCGGTCTCCGTCACAACCGCGCCCGACTCCTTGAGCGCGCTGTAAACCGCCTCTGCACTGGTAAAGTCGCCCAGCTGCGCCAGACCGCTGCCCAAGTAGAGCTTCTGCGCCGTAGTGAGGTCCGCATTTTCTTTGAGCATTCTGGTAATATCCAGCAGCACAGGGGATTTCGCGGCGGCAAGGCCGGTATAAGCCATCACACGGTCATTGGGGGTGGAGGCCGCGTCGGCCAGAACCCTTTGCAGGAATACAGCCGCCTGCCCCTTGTTGATCAGTTCCGGTGCGGCAATGAGCATCTTTGCGGTCACCGAGGCGTCGCTCCCGCCAACCGGCAGCAGCTTCACGCCGCTTTCCCCGTCCATCTGCTGGATATTATCCAGACGGGCGTCCTTGCGGACGGTGATCTGCTCGTTTTCCGGCAGCAGCTCATTATAAAGCACCTGCGCACGGTACGCGGCGACAAGCACTTCCGTGCGGGCGCCACTCTGGTTGCTCAGACGGTGGAGGCCATCCATAAACGCGGCCATCCGCTTGTCATAGACGCTCAGTTTGACAGGGTATGTAACGCTGGAAAGCGTCTGCAATTGGTCAAGCGGGACTGTGTCAATCCGGGAAACAGTCATTTCCTGTTTTACCACGGAAAACGGCACCTGTACGGCGTCGCTGTTCCCGCCGCATGCTCCTTCCAGACGCAGGGTATACGCGCCTTCGTCATACTTGCCGAGGTTGAACGCCGTGCGTTCGCCGGCTGTTCCGGACGCGGTCTTCCGGTCAACCTGTTTGCCGTCGGCATCAAAAACGGTTGCCGTATAGTCTACGGAATCCTCTGTTTTGATTGCGGTGCCAACACCGCCCACAGAAAATGCCACATCGTCTCCCATGAGATAGGTGTCGGTAAAGAGAGGGCGCAGATAAAACGGTAATGTCGCGACGGTGTTCGCGATGGTGTCCCCCGCCTTGAGGTCCTGCGTGACCCCTGCCGCGGTAATGCGCCAGGACGTCACGTTATCGGGCAGCGTGAGTTCTACCTCCGCTTTGCCGCTTTCATCCACCGAAACGGTTTGGAACAGCGCCGTATCCACAAAATCTTCCCGCAGCGGGCCGCTGTCGCCCCCGCCGCCGCCTTTTCCCCCGGTGGCAATACTGTCCCTTTCAAGATTGTATTCTTTATAAGAAACGGAACGGACAAGGTTGGGATAGAAAACATCCTGGTAAATCTGCCCCGCAATGTTCACCTTTTGCGGCGCGAGCCGGAATACCGCCTCATCCACAACCCCCACGCAGACGCTGGCGGCCGTGGGCTTCCCGGTAGACTTATCCGTCACGGAGATCATAATTTTGGCGGATTCTCCCGGGCGGTA
>JAEXAZ010000276.1 GCA_023394255.1 Bacillota bacterium
CTGGTGCAGCGCTATCGTATCCAGCTTGATCTCTACCGGAAGGTGTTGGGCGAAAGCCTGGGGCTGCCGGTAAAAGAATGTGTCCTGTATTCGTTTTCGCTTTCGCGGGAAATCGTGCTGTAACAAACCATTTGCCGGAAAAATAAAATAAGGACGGGGCTTGACAGAATTTGCTGGACGTGATATCCTGTTTAAGTAAACAAAGCAGAACAGGCTCTGTTCTCACCTCGCCGTTCCTTGAAACGGTTGGTCAATACGGGTTTTCCTTTTGGATGAACGAAGTAATTGATGAGCGTGGGCAGTTTCTGTCTGCGCTCAGTTTTATTTTGATAGAAAGGCTTTGGAGGTGTTTCGCATTAGCAGTAAGGATTTGCTCATCAACGAGGAGATCAGGGACAGGGAAGTTCGTCTCGTAGGCACAGACGGCGAGCAGCTGGGCGTAGTGTCTATTGCCGCTGCACAGCAGATGGCAGACGAAAAAAATCTTGACCTCGTAAAAATCGCTCCTCAGGCTGTACCGCCTGTTTGCAAGATAATGGATTACGGAAAATACAAGTTCGAACAGGCAAAACGTGAGAAGGAAGCCAAAAAAAATCAGAAGGTAATTGAAATCAAAGAGGTTCGACTTTCCTTGAATATTGATACCAATGATTTTAACACAAAGGTCAACCGTGCTATCAAGTTCCTTGAAGACGGGGACAAGGTGAAAGCTGCTTTGCGTTTTAGAGGCCGTGAGATGGCGCATCCTGAGCTGGGCACGACCATTATGCAGCGTTTTACCGATGCTGTATCCGAATATGGTTCTGTTGAAAAGCAGCCCAAAATGGAGGGCCGCAGCATGGTAATGTTTATTTCTGCAAAGCCGGCAACCAATACAAAGGGAGGAAACAAGAATGCCTAAGTTAAAGACTCACACCGGTGCCAAAAAGCGCTTTAAACTCACCAAAAACGGTAAAGTGAAACGCGCCCATGCGTTTAAATCCCATATTTTAACCAAGAAGGATACGAAGAGAGGCCGTCGTCTGCGCAAGGGTACTTACGCCGATAAGACCAATGTGGCAACGATCAAACTGCTTGTCCCCTACAAATAATAGTATCATAACGGAGGTAAATAGATATGGCTCGTGTTAAGGGCGCAATGATGACGCGCAAGAGAAGAAAAAAGACATTAAAGCTTGCTAAAGGCTATTTTGGCGCAAAGAGCAAGCTTTTTAAAATGGCCAAACAGCAGGTCATGAAATCCGGAAACTACGCTTTTGCAGGAAGAAAGATGAAAAAGCGCAATTTCCGCAGCCTGTGGATCACCCGCATTTCTGCTGCCTGCCGCATGAACGGCATGAATTACAGCACCTTTATGAATGGGCTCAACAAGGCGGGTGTCGCACTGAACAGAAAGATGCTTTCCGAAATTGCAATCAACGACGCTGCGGCTTTCACGGCGCTTGTTGAAAAAGCAAAAGCGGCTCTCTAATAAGCGAAATGCATACGCCCGCGTCTATGACGCCGGGCGTATTTTGCTAAGGGCGTGGTGAAATGAACAACTTATCCAGAGAAATTACCTCGCGGGACAACCCCGCTGTAAAACAATATGTGCAGCTTGCCGCTTCGCGAAAGGCCAGGTACGAGCAGAGGCTGTTTGTAACGGAAGGAATGAAGCTGACGGCGGAAGCGTTTATGGCCGGCTACCGTCCGGAACTGTTTTTCGCCACGGAAGATGCGCTTGACCGGTATTACGAGGCTGCACAGCCGATTGCGCTGAAGTCGGCTGAATTTTTGCGCATTTCACCTTCCGTTGCCGAAAAGCTTGCGCAGTCGGTGAGCACACAGGGCGTCTTCGGCGTGTTTCACATGCTTGACAATGAAGTAACAGATGCTAAAATAGACTGTAACGGTAAATTTCTCCTGTTATCTTCCCTGCAGGACCCCGGCAACATTGGGACAATCCTCCGGACCGCGGCGGCGTTTGGCGTGGATGAGGTCATTCTTTCCGAAGATTGCCCGGATTTGTACAGCCCAAAAGTTCTGCGCGCTTCCATGGGCGGCGTATTCAAAGTGCCGGTCCGTGCAACCCCTGATCTGTGCGGCTGTATCCGCAGACTCAGGGACGGCGGGATCACGGTCTACGCTGCCGCGCTGGATGACAGCGCGGTTTCTGTGCGTGAGTTGTCACTGAAGGGCGGATGCGCGGTAGTCATCGGCAACGAGGGGAACGGCTTATCGGATGAATTGATTGGGCAATGCAGTCAGACAGTGAAGATTCCGATGCGCCCCGGCAGCGAATCCCTGAATGCGGCTATGGCTGCGGGAATCATACTTTGGGAAATGAACCGGTAAAATAGACAGCGGAGGAGCAGACATGGCCGACATAATCTACTGGATTTGGATGCAGCATGCGTTGGGCGCGGGCAGCATGAAAACGGATAAAGTTCTCAGGCAGATCGGATCCCCTGAATTGCTTTATCAGATGACCCGGGAACAGCTTGCGCAAAGCGGACTTTTCGCTCCCGGAGAAATCGAAAAAATCAAATCGGTATCTTTAGAGGTTGCGCAAGAAAGTCTGCGCCTTGCGAAAAAGTACGCATGCGCAATTGTTACGCCGGAAGATTCCAATTATCCTTCCGGCTTTAGAAATATCGAATGCATGCCCTGCGTATTATATGTAAAAGGTGACTTGACAGGGCTGAACGAGGAACTGCTGCTTACCCTTGTGGGAACAAGGGAGAGCACCGGCTATGGCGAGAATACCGCACGGCGGCTGGCTTTTGATCTGGCCGCGGCCGGCTGTGTTGTTGTCAGCGGGCTTGCCGCCGGCATAGACTATGCATGCCATGAGGGTGCGCTGGCGGTACACGGCCGCACAGTCGGACTGCTGGCGTGCGGGCTGGATATTGATTACCCGGCCGCCAGCCATGACTTGAAACAGCGTATTCTGGACAGCGGCGGAGCATTGATCAGCGAATTCCCATTCGGAGAAAGGGCGGCCCGCTATCATTTTAATATTCGGAACCGGCTTCTTTCCGGCATATCATCCGGTGTTGTGGTGGTGCAGGCACCGGAAAGAAGCGGGGCATTGAACACGGCGCGCCATGCGCTGGAACAAAACCGTGATGTTTTCGCGGTTCCGGGCGAAATTTTTGATGTGAGCATGGCCGGCTGCAACCGGCTGATTCGCGACGGCGGCAAAATTGTCGTGAATGTTTATAGTATTCTGGAAGAATACATCAACAGGTTCCCGGATAAAATGGACCCAAGGACAATTGTCGCAAAAATTCGCGGTGCTTCCGGTATGAAAATAGTTCCGCCGGCCAATATACCTAGAAAAATCAGACATGTCCCCTGTCATTCCGAATCCGGAAAGCCGTCTGTGGCGGATCGGGAATCCGAAAGTACGGCGGCCGAAAAGCTCAGCGAACAGGAATTACAGAACAGAGGGGTGTCCGGCTGGGCGGCTGCGGTTTATGAATATCTGAGTACGGAGCCGGTCGACTGCGATTATCTTTTTGCTCAAACAGGCCTGACCGCGATGGAAACCATGGCGGCGCTTACAGAGCTGGAGCTGCTTGAACTTGTGAACAGCCTGCCCGGAAAGCGGTATGCAATCCGGTAAAAATAAAATGAATTTGTATACAACTGCGCAGAATGCGCATTGATATAAGCGTATCCCGAGAAAGGATGGTACCATGTCCAATCTAGTGATTGTAGAGTCGCCTGCAAAGGCGAAAACGATAAAAAAATATCTCGGCAAAGAGTTTGATGTCATTGCATCTATGGGGCATATCCGCGACCTGCCGAAGAGCAAATTAGGCGTCGACGTCGAAAATAATTTCGTTCCGCAGTATGTAGACATTAAAGGCAAAGAAGACCTGATTAAGGAACTGAAGAAGAAGGCAAAAAAAAGCGACCTTGTCTATCTCGCGACCGACCCCGACCGCGAAGGGGAAGCAATTTCATGGCATCTGGCTCAGATGCTTGGCGTGGATCTGACAAAGGACAACCGTGTGACATTTAACGAGATCACAAAAAGCGGCGTAAAGTCCGGAATGGAGCATCCGCGCACGATTGACATCAAGCTTGTGGACGCCCAGCAGGCCCGCCGCATTCTGGATCGCATCGTGGGCTATAAAATCAGCCCATTTCTCTGGCGTAAGATAAGAAAGGGGCTTTCCGCCGGGCGTGTCCAGTCGGTGTCTGTACGGATTATTGTTGACCGGGAAGAGGAAATCCGGAAGTTTGTCCAGCAGGAATACTGGAGCATCGACGCGAAGCTGGCGGCAAAAGGGTATTCCAAGAAACCGATCTCGGCGAAACTGTATGCTGTCGACGGCAAAAAACTGGAACTGACCGGTATACCGAATCAGGAACAGGCGCAGGCAATTGTGCGGTCACTGGAAGGCGCCCAATATGTTGTCGGCAACGTGAAAAAAGGGATGCGCAAAAAATCCCCTTCACCGCCTTTTATCACCTCAACTTTGCAGCAGGAGGCCTCCCGCCGGTTGGGTTATCAGTCCCGCCGGACCATGAAAGTCGCGCAGGAGCTGTACGAAGGCGTTGAAATTGAAGGGCTGGGCGCCACCGGTCTGATCACCTATATGAGAACGGATTCTCTGCGTATTTCCAATGAAGCGGCGGAGATGGCGGAAGCTTATATTTTAGAAAAGTACGGGAAAGAATACCTTCCCAGCACAAGGCGTGTTTTTAAAAGTAAAAAAAATGCGCAGGATGCCCATGAAGCGATTCGGCCGTCAGACCCGTCCCTGACGCCGGAACAATTGAAAAGCAGCCTGACATCGGAACAATATAAGCTGTATAAGTTGATTTGGGAGCGCTTTATTGCGAGCCAGATGGCAAACGCGTTGTTGGATACGGTTGCAGTGGATATAGAAGCCGCAAACTGCCTGTTTAAAGCGTCCGGATTCACTGTAAAGTTTGATGGCTTTACGGTTTTGTATGAGGATACCAAGGATTCTGACGACGAAGATACCGCCGCGCTGCCGCCTATTCAGACAGGGGATGAGCTGAATCTGAAAGAGCTTGCCCCAAATCAGCATTTTACGCAGCCGCCCGCGCGGTTTACGGAGGCGTCGTTGATCAAGACGCTGGAAGAAAATGGAATTGGCCGTCCAAGCACCTATGCGCCTACCATCACGACAATCCTTGCCCGCGGCTATGTCGAGCGCGAAGGGAAGTCGCTGAAGCCGACAGCCTTGGGGGAAGTCACCACGAAGCTGATGGAGGAGCAGTTTTCCAATATTGTCGATGTGGATTTTACCGCCAACATGGAAAAAAACCTCGACGCGGTGGAAGAAGGCACCGTTGACTATGTCAAGATGCTGAGTGATTTTTACAGCCCGTTTATCCAGACGCTTGAACAGGCTGAAAAGAACATGGAAGGCACCCGTATGAAGGTGCCTGATGAGGAAACTGACATCATCTGCGAGCTTTGCGGCCGCAAAATGGTGATTAAGACGGGACGCTTTGGGAAATTCCTGGCCTGCCCCGGCTTTCCGGAATGCCGGAACACGAAAAAGATTGTAAAAGAGACCGGCGGCCTGTGCCCGATCTGCGGCGGAAAAGTGCTTGCGAAAAAATCCAAGAACGGAAAAGCTTATTTCGGCTGTGAGCACAACCCGGAATGCTCCTTCATGACCTGGGACAAACCGCTGGATGAGAAATGCCCGAAATGCGGTTCCACGCTTTACCAGAAAACAGGCAGGGGGGCTTTGATTCATTGCCTGAAAGAAGGCTGCGATTATGCCCGTGCGGTTGAAAAAAAAAGCAAGGATGACACGGAAGGATGAAGATAAGGGTAATTGGTGCGGGTCTTGCGGGTTGTGAGGCAGCCTGGGCACTGGCGAACCGGGGCATTCCAGTGCAGCTGCATGAAATGAAACCTGAAAAATATTCCCCCGCGCATCACAGTCCCAATTTTGCGGAGTTGGTCTGCTCCAACTCGCTGAAGGCACAGCGCATCGGTTCGGCAGCGGGAATGCTGAAAGAAGAAATGAGAATGCTTGGTTCGCTGACCGTGGGCTGCGCCCTGGAGACAAGCGTAGCCGCCGGCGGCGCGCTTGCGGTTGACCGGGAAGCGTTTTCCCGGATGGTGACAGAGAAAATCTCCGCGCACGACAGGATCGAACTTGTTACCGGGGAAATAGAGCGGCTGCCGGGGGACGGCATAACGGTGGTCGCAACAGGCCCGCTGACGTCGGATGCTTTGGCGGGGGAGATCGGCGGGGTCTGCGGCGGTTTGCTCAGTTTTTATGATGCGGCTGCCCCAATCGTGACCTTTGATTCCCTTGACCGGGAAAAAGTATTTTTTGCCGCCCGTTACGGCCGGGGGGAGGATGATTATATCAACTGCCCTTTCACCCGTGAAGAATATGAGCGGTTCTACGATGCCTTGCTGCATGCCGAGTCTGCCGAACTGCATGCGTTTGACCGTCCGGAAAACCATGTTTATGAGGGCTGCATGCCGATCGAGATGATGGCGCGGAGGGGCGCCGATACCATGCGTTACGGCCCCCTGAAGCCCGTTGGGCTGCGTGACCCGAAGACGGGGAAACGCCCGTGGGCCGTCGTACAGCTTCGCAGAGAAAATGCCGGGGGGACCTTATATAATCTGGTGGGTTTTCAGACAAATTTAAAATTTGGGGAACAGAAACGTGTTTTTTCCATGATTCCGGGACTGGAAAACGCTGAATTCGCGCGTTACGGCGTCATGCACCGCAATACATTTTTGAATTCCCCGCATCTGCTGGACAGGACCTTCCGCATGCGCGATGATAACGGGCTCTATTTTGCCGGACAGATCACCGGCGTCGAGGGATATATGGAGTCGGCGATGTCCGGAATTGTTGCGGGTACGCAGCTTGCCCGGCGGCTGCAGGGAAAAGAAGTGCTCGATCTGCCGCGGGACTGCATGTGCGGCGCGTTGACCGCTTATATCAGTGATCCCGGCTGTACCGATTTTCAGCCTATGGGGGCGAACATGGGTCTGCTGCCTCCAAGCGAAACACGGATTAAGGACAAGCAGCAGCGCTACCTTGTTGTCGCGGAACGCGGCCTGGCGCATTTCAAACAAGTGTTGGAACAGGAAGGGGAATTGAAGCTATGAGAATTATTGTAGATGTTTTCGGCGGCGACAAGGCGCCGGCGGAGATTCTGAAAGGATGTGCGCTGGCCGTTTCCGAATATGGGGTAGATATTCTGGCATGCGGGAACGAAAAAGTCGTCCGTGAGGTCAGCCGGTCGGAACATATTTCCCTTGATCATATTGATATCACCAATGTGGAGCGGGTGATTCCTGTGGAAGTCGATCCTACCGAAGTGGTGAAATCTTATGACGACTGCACCATGGCGGTCGGCCTGCGGATGCTTGCCAGCGGCGAAGGCGACGCCTTTGTAAGCGCGGGGTCCACCGGCGCGGTAGTGGTCGGCGCGTCCCTTTATGTCAAACGCATCAAGGGCATTAAGCGCGCGGCGCTCGCAACAGCCGTTCCCTGTCAGGACGGGTGCTATATGCTGATTGATATCGGCGCCAACAAAGAGTGCCGTCCCGAAATGCTGGCCCAGTTCGGCCTGATGGGAAGTCTGTATATGGAGAATATTCTGGGCGTGGAGCGCCCGCGAGTCGGAACAGTCAATATAGGCGCCGAAGATTCCAAAGGTCTGGAGCTGCAGAAGGACGCAAATGTCCTGTTATCTCAGGCCCCGGTCAATTTCATCGGCAATGTGGAACCGCGTTATCTGCCCTTCGGCTGCTGCGATGTGGCGGTATGCGACGGGTTCACCGGCAACATCATTCTGAAACTGACCGAAGGGCTCGGCAAATGGTTTGCCGGCGAATTAAAGGGGATTTTCATGGAGGGCACCAGGTCCAAGATTGGGTATCTTTGCGTAAAAGACGGTGTGAACGGATTTAAACAGAAGATGGACTACAAGGAATACGGCGGGGCTCCCCTGATGGGAATTACAAAACCGGTCATCAAGGCACACGGCAGTTCGGACGCCCGGGCATTTAAGAATGCAATCCGTCAGGCGAAGGAATATACGGAGCGCGGTGTGATCAGACAGATTGAAAACTCGCTGGAAATGTTAAAGACAAAGGAGGGCTGAAATGGAAAGCTTAAAGGAGACTGGCATGCTCGAAAAACAGATCGGCTATACCTTTCACAATCCAAAATATCTTGACATTGCGCTTACCCATTCGTCTTATGCCAATGAGGTAAAAAAGAACCTTTCCTGTAACGAGCGGCAGGAATTTCTGGGCGACGCCGTCCTTTCCATTATCGTATCAGACTACCTGTTCAATACCTTTCATCTTGCGGAAGGCGAACTGACAAAGCTGCGCGCGGCAATGGTCTGTGAAAAATCGTTGTGGGAATTTGCAGAAGCAATCCACCTTGGCGATTACCTCAAACTCGGACGCGGCGAGGAAATGATGGGGGGGCGGACCCGCCCATCGATTCTGGCCGACGCGTTTGAGGCCCTGATTGCCGCAATTTATCTCGACGGTGGAATTGAACCTGCCAGAAAATTTGTACTTGGATTTGTAGTGGACGTTTTGGAAAACAAAAATACGTTTGCCTTCAACGATTACAAAACGATGCTTCAGGAAATCACACAAAAGAATCCGGAGGAAAAGCTCTCTTATGTGTTGGTGGAGGAATCCGGCCCGGACCACAATAAGAAATTTGTGGTCGAAGTACATCTGAACAGCAATGTCATCGGCCGCGGAAGAGGCGCAAGCAAAAAAAGCGCCGAGCAGGCCGCTGCCAAAGAAGCCCTGAAACTGATGGGACAATGAAACACGCGAATCTTTCGATCTTTGTCCCGCACGTCGGGTGCCCGCACCAGTGCAGCTTCTGTAACCAGCGAAGTATCTCCGGCGCGCAGGTTCTTCCTGATCGCGCGTCTGTAAAGGAATTGTGCCTTACGGCTGAAAAACAGCTTGACGGACGCTGCAAAGACGCTGAAATTGCGTTTTTCGGCGGCAGCTTTACCGCCATCGAACCGGCCTATATGCTGGAACTTTTGCGTGCCGCGGGGCCATTTGTGCATGACGGCGCGTTCAAAGGCATCCGGATTTCCACCCGCCCCGACGCGATTGACCGTGAAATCCTCTCCGTTCTGAAGGCTTGCCACGTGACTGCGATAGAGCTTGGCGCGCAAAGCATGTCCGACCGGGTGCTGGAGATGAATTCCCGCGGGCATACGGCGGCGCAGGTAAAAGAGGCGTCCGCGCGAATTTTGGACAGCGGCTTTGAATTGGGCCTTCAGATGATGACGGGCCTTTACGGCTCTGATGAAGAAAAGGATTGGGATACCGCTTTGCAGCTGGCGGCTTTGCAGCCTGACACAATGCGTATTTACCCCACGCTTGTGGTGGAGGGGACGGCTCTCGCGGAACTTTGGCGTGCGGGAAGCTACCGCCCGCAGACATTGGAGGAAGCCGTGGCTCTGGGTGCGCGGCTTCTTGAGTTGTTTGAACATGACTGCACGATTCCTGTTATCCGCATGGGGCTGCATGCACAGGAGTCGTTGCGGGAGAGCATGCTGGCAGGCCCTTATCATCCGGCTTACCGGGAGCTTTGCGAGGGCAGGCTGCTCTATCACCGCATCCTCAAAGGGGTGCGGAAACAGGGAAATTATCTCGTCAGAATCTCCCCGCGATCGGTTTCCAAAATTACCGGGCATGGAGCGGGAACCATTGAGAAACTGCGGCGATTGGGCTATAATGTGAGTATCAGACAGGAACCCGGCTTGGTGGGACTGGACATCATGGTAGAGGAAGTGTAAATTTGCGGCTTCGCAGTTTGGAAATACAGGGCTTCAAATCGTTTCCGGACCGGACACGGCTGACTTTTCTCGACGGGATTACGGCCGTAGTGGGGCCAAACGGGAGCGGCAAAAGCAATATTGCGGATGCCGTCCGATGGGTGCTGGGCGAGCAGTCCACCAAAACGCTGCGCGGCGGCAAAATGGAGGACGTTATTTTCGGCGGTACCCAGACGCGCAAGCCTCAGGGCTATGCGTTTGTGCAGATTACCATTGACAATACCGGCCGCGCTTTACCGTATGACAATAACGACGTTTCCGTCTCACGGAAACTTTACCGGTCCGGGGAAAGCGAATACCAGATTAATCATGTCAATGTCCGGCTGAAAGATGTCTACGAACTGTTTATGGACACCGGCCTTGGGCGGGACGGATATTCCATTATCGGTCAGGGCAGAATTTCCGAAATTGTCAGCGCCAAAAGCACACAGCGGCGTGAAATTTTCGAAGAAGCGGCGGGAATCTCGAAATACCGGTACCGCAAGCTTGAAGCGGAGCGCAGGCTGGAAGCCGCTGAGGAAAACCTGCTGCGGCTCCGCGACATCCTGTCCGAACTGGAAAGCCGCGTGGAACCGCTGCGCATTCAATCGGAAAAAGCCACGCGCTTTCTCGAATATGCGGGGGAAAAGAAAACGCTTGAAATTTCTTTATGGATTCTGACCCTGGATAAGTCCAAGGAAATTCTACGGGAGCAGGAAGATAAAATCCTCCTGTGTAAAACCCAGCACGAAGAGATTCAAACCGAGCTTGACGGAATCGAAGACCGGATTAACGCGCTCTACGCGGATATGCAGAATCTTTCGGTGAAGATCGAAGAAAAGCGGAACCATATCCGGGAGATTGAAACGACGGCGGCACAGAGGATTGCGGAAATTGCGGTCATGCGCAACGACATCGCTCATCATGAAGCGTCCATCGCCCGTGTTCAGGAGGAACTGAATGAGTCCGGAATTTCCGGCGAGGCGCTTGAGCGGAAAATCCATACATATGACGAGGAAATTTCTCATAAGGAAGCTTCTTTGCAGGAATTGGATGCCCGGCAGGAGCAGGCCCAAAAAGCGCGGGAAGAACTGGAAACCCAGCAGGAGGACAGCCGCGCCCAGACGGATGTGCTCAGGGAAAGGCGGTTTGCTCTGTCGCAAAATATCAATGAAATCAAGCTTTCTTCCGCGTCGAGCGGTTCCTTAATAGAGGAATCGATCACAAACCTGCAAACTCTAAAGGAAAGCGCCGCCGTTAAAGATGAAAATATCGGCAGGCTGGACAAGGAAAAAAGGGATTGCAAAGGTCTGCTCGAAGAAATTGAAAACAGCATCCAGTCGCTTCAGAATACCAAAAAAGGGTTTCAGCTGAAGCTGGAAAGCCGCCAGGCAAAGTCGGAAACATTGGCAGACAAAAAGCGCGACCTTGAAGACCGCATGAGGGAATGCATGCAGAAAGCCAGACTGCTGACCGACATGGAAAACAGCATGGACGGTTTTCAGAACAGCGTGAAATACATCATGGCACAGGCTGCCCGCGGCGCGCTGCAGGATGTCTACGGCCCAATATCCCGCCTGATATCGGTGGAGGACCAGAATGCCCTCGCAATTGAAATTGCGCTCGGTCCCGCGTTGCAGAATATTGCCGTGAAAGATGAAACAGTCGCAAAGCGGGCGATTGGCATGCTGAAAAACGCCCGCTCCGGGCGTGCCACCTTTTTGCCGGTCTCGTCTGTAAAGGGGAATAAGCTTACAGACAGTTGGCTGTCGGGTACGGAGGGGTTTATTGGAATCGCCTCCGATTTGGTGCAGTATGAGAAACGGTTTGACGGCATTATCTGCCAGCTTTTGGGCAGAATTGTTGTAGTACAGGACTTGGACTGTGCGGTTTCACTGGCAAAAAAAGCGACCTACCGGTTCCGTGTGGTAACACTGGACGGGCAGGTGGTAAACGCGGGCGGTTCGATGACCGGCGGCTTTACGACCAGGAGCGCGGGCCTTCTGGGACGCGCAAAAGAAATCGGGGAACTGAATTCCAAGGCTAAAGACTATGAAAAACAAATTGCGCTGCTGAACGCCGACATCAAAATGGCGCAGGAAGAGCTTTCGTCTGTACAGGCGGCGATTTTAGGGGCCGACGGAGAACTGACCACTGCCCAGGAGGACAAGATTCGTTATTCGGCTGAGCTGAAACAACTGTGCAATGCCTATGAAGAGGCGGTTCGCGTCCGGGAGCAATCCGCTTCGGAATATGACCGGCTGACCGCCCGTCTGGAAGAATTGAAGGAAAAAGATGTGTCGAATGCCGGATTGATCGAAGATTTAAACCGGCAGCTTCAGCAGGTGGAATCGGAACTTTCCGTCCTCAATGAAAATCAGGAAGCATCCATGCGCCAGATAAACGACCTTCAGGCGGAGATGTCCGCCCGGAAGATCCAAACTGTTACGCTTGAGCAGGAAATCAGCGCGCTCCGTCAGATGAACGAGCAGCTGATGACTCAGAAAAACAACCAGAAAGAACATACTGTTTCTCTGGAGCGGCAGATCGGCGCGTTTACAGAGCAAATCGCTCAGATTGTCTCTAAAATTGAGCAGGCGGAAGACCAGCAGAAGGCGTACACCGCGCAGATTGAAGCTTTAAATATGGAAATCAGGGCTTTGACGGGGCGGCGCAATGAATGCGAGGCAAAAAGCACCGCATTGCGGTCCGGGGAGAAAGAGATTACCGCGCGGCGTGAAACTGTGGCGAAAGAGCTGAGCCG
>JAEXAZ010000322.1 GCA_023394255.1 Bacillota bacterium
CTCGTGGACAATGCGTTCCGGTTTTTTGTTCCCCATCATTTCAGCCGGACAGCCTTTAAAACCTGGGACAGCGCATGGGAGGCGGCGACATAACGGATCAGGTCGCGTTCGGCGGCATAGCCGCGGCCAAGCGTCAGCTCAATCACATCGCTGTGCCATCCGCTGCTGATTCCCACATAGACCAGCCCGACCGGCTTTTCAGCGGTGCCGCCGTCAGGGCCGGCGATCCCGGTGGTGGAAACGGCGATATCCGCCCCCGAAATTCGGCGCACGCCGTCCGCCATTTCGCGCGCGGTCTGCGGGGAGACGGCGCCGTATGTTTGCAGCGTTTCATGGCTGACCCCCAGCACCTTCTCCTTGATTTCATTTGCATAGCTGGTGACGCCGCAGTCGAATACCTGCGAGCTTCCCGGCACATCGGTGATGCGCTTGGAGAGATAGCCGCCGGTGCAGCTTTCCGCCGTCGCAAGTTTCAGCCCCTCCTCCTTAAGCGCGCGTACAACCGCGGTCTGGAGGTTGTCCACATCCACGCCGTAGATCAGATCCGGGAACCGGTCCTGCAAATCCTTCAGAACCGGCTGCATCAGCGCTTCCGCCTCCTCCTCGGTTTTCGCGGAAGCGGTGACACGGAGCATCACTTCCCCGTCCTTGGCATACGGCGCCAGGGTCGGATTTTTCATCGCTTCCATCTGTTCGCGCAGCTGATATTCCAGCGCGCTCTCGCCGATCCCGAAGAAATAGACACAGTGGGAGCGGAGCACCTGGTGGGAGCGCTTCATCAGCCACGGCAGAACCTGTTTTTGGAACATCGGCTCCATCTCACGGGGCGGGCCGGGCATCATGACGGCTACTTTGCCGTCCTTTTCCAGAATCGCGCCGGGGGCGGTCCCGTTATGGTTTTCCAGCACAATGCAGCCTTTCGGCATCATTGCCTGCTTGAGATTGTTTTCCGTCATTTCCCGGCCCACCTTTTTAAAAAAGGCAGTCAAAAAATCCGCGGACGGCTGATGCATTTCCAGCGGCATGCCGAAATATTCGGCAATCGTCTCCTTGCTCAGATCATCATAGGTGGGGCCGAGCCCTCCGGTGGTGATGACAATATTATTACGGGAAAAAGCAATATCCAGCGCCTGCTTCAGACGCTCCGGGTTATCGCCCACAACCGTGTGGTGATACATGTCAATGCCGATATCGGCAAGCCCGCGGGAAATCACCGCCGAGTTGGTGTTGACGATGTTTCCCAGCAAAATTTCAGTTCCGATACACAGAATTTCGGCTGAATCTTTCATTCGGTTTCACTCCATTTCTTTCGCGGTTAGCGCATTTATTATACCACGAATAGGTGCAATCAGCATTCTTTTTTTCGAATTCATGTCTTTCCTCCGCCGGCAATTGGCATTCCGACCTTTACGGTGAGGATAGGTATGTGCTATAATACATAAAAGATGCTTATTTAAACGGTTATGACGCCGTTTTTAATAAAGGAGTTTGAATAGTAGATGGCAAAATATCGCGATTTGCCCCTCTCTGAGGAATTGCTGAACGCTGTGGAACGCATGGGGTTCACAGAAATGACCGAAATTCAGGAAAAAGCCATTCCCGTCATGCTGGAAGGGCATGAGATCATTGCGAAAGCGCCGACCGGCACCGGAAAAACCTGTGCTTTCGGCGTCCCGCTGATTGAAAAGGTCGACCTTTCCAGTCCCAGGCTGCAGGCGATTGTGCTCTGCCCTACCCGTGAGCTTGCCACCCAGATCTGCGACGAGCTGCGGGAGCTGGCATTTTTCAAGCAGGGGCTTAAAATTATTTCCGTGTATGGCGGGCAGCCGATCGACAAGCAGATCAACGCGCTCAAACGCGGCGCGCAGATTGTCGTCGCCACCCCGGGGCGCATGCTCGACCATATGCACCGCCGGACAATCAACCTATCAGCGGTCAGATACGCCGTCCTCGACGAGGCGGATGAAATGCTGGATATGGGCTTCTACAAAGACGTCTGCAAAATTCTTGACCGCCTGCCAAAGGACAAGCAGATGGTGATGTTTTCCGCTACCATCTCCCGCGAGGTTATGGATATCGGCTGGCTTTACCAGCGGGACACTGTGGAGCTTACCGTAGAACCGGTGCAGGACAACGAGCCGAAGATTTCACAATACATGATTGAAAGCGTGGGCCGGCAGAAATTCGCGGATCTGGTATATATCATGCAGTTTTATGAATATCACAGAGTGATGATCTTCTGCAATACCAAATATTCCACCACCAGCCTTTCCAGCATGCTGCGGGAAAAAGGATTCAACGCGGACTGCCTCAACGGCGACATGCGCCAGTCCGAACGCAATAAAATCATGTCCGATTTCCGGGAAGGCAAAATTGATGTGCTGGTGGCCACCGATGTGGCCGCTCGCGGGATCGATGTCACCGATGTTGACGCTGTTTTCAATTTTGAAATCCCCACGGAAAATGAATACTACACACATCGAATCGGGCGTACCGGGCGCGCGAAAAAAGAAGGGACTTCCTATATCTTTTATTCGCGGGAAGAACTTCCCCGCCTGCGCAATATCCTGAAATACGCCCGAGCCCATGTGGTGGAGCTCCGCTTTGATGAAAAAGGAGACCTTGTAGAGGCTTAAGGCATATGAAAGGCTGTCTCACCGGAGTGAGACAGCCTTTTTTTATTCGTCATTCGCAAGGGGGTGAAGTTTATAGGTGAGCCGGATACCGGGGATCGTGCCATAGCTGTTGTAGCATCCCACCACGCGCTGCGCGACCTTCCGCGCATTTTCATCCGACGCACCGGGCAATATCACAACAAACTGGCAATAGCTGTAACGCGCATACAAATCCCCGCAGCGAAGCGAGCGGGAAATCGCATCCTTCAGAATGCGGATCGCCCGATCCCCCAGGCTGGCCGAAGGCACATCGTTATTGCGGTCGATCAGCGTATACAGAACCAGATAGCAGGGCTGCCTGCTCCGTTTGGTATTTCGCGTGACAAACCGGTAAATGTTCTTGAAACCCTCATAGGTACAACAATAAGCTCCATCATATTCCTGGGCTTCCGATAGTTCCGACAGGATAATGGAAAAATCCGTCTCCACACTGCGGATGGTTTCCATCTCCAAGTCCAGCAGATTGACGTCCTGTTGTTCGTAAACAGAACGCTTATCATTTTGTAGCAACAAGTGCACCTCCTTTTTATTGAGACAGCACCAGCCTGATGCGCATTTACAAATGATACACGTGAACCGGCCTGACACCCGCCTGCAGGAATCTCATTCCCTGCGAAGCAAGTTACCTATATTGTGATTATCGACTGAAATTGGCAAAATTTAAATGTTTTGTTTCGTACATTTTAATTTTTTGATAGTACAGCCCTACAATCTGATCGGCTTCTGTCTTCGGGAAAAGGCCGGAGCAAGCGCAGACCTCTCCTGTTTTTATTCGCCTTTACGCTTTGCAAGCAGCGCTTTGATCTTTTCATGCGGGTCAATAATGGAACTGATCGACATGTCATGATTAATTGCCGCGATAAAATAAGCGATATATTTGGAAACATCCACTTCATAGAACCACTCCCGCCGGCGCAGTTCCGGGTTCCGATAGGTCAGGTTGCTGCCGAATACGCCGTCAACTACCCCGCTGTCCACAGCTTTGTCAAACGGTTCAAGCCCATTTGTAAAGATCGCGTAGGTCGCATAGCAGAAAATCCGGCGGGCTTTCTGCTTTTTGAGTTCATAGGCAATATCCAGCATCGATTCGCCGGACGAAATAATGTCGTCTGTAATAAAAACATCCTTGCCTTCCACGGAAGCGCCCAGGTATTCGTGGGCGACAATCGGGTTGCGCCCGTTGACCACGCGGGAATAATCGCGGCGCTTGTAGAACATGCCGAGGTCCACTCCAAGAACGGAGGCATAATACATATTGCGGTTCATTGCGCCCTCGTCCGGGCTGACCACCATAAAATGATCCCGATCCAGCATAAGGTCGGGAACATTGTGGAACAATGCTTTCAGCACCTGATAAGAAGGCATGACATTATCAAACCCCATCAGGGGGATTGCGTTCTGCACGCGGGCATCATGCGCATCAAAGGAGATGATGTTGGAAACGCCCATTTCCTGCAGTTCCTGCAGGGCGCAGGCGCAGTCAAGAGACTCCCGGTAATTGCGGCGGTGCTGCCTTCCGCCATACAGGATGGGCATAATAACCGTAATGCGGTGCGCCTTTCCGGACGCCGCCTGAATCAGGCGTTTCAAATCCTGAAAATGGTCATCCGGCGACATGTGGTTCTTTTCGCCAAAGAGATCGTATGTGCAGCTGTAGTTACCGACATCAATCAGAAAAAACAGGTCATCACCGCGAACTGTGGATTTAATCAGGCCCTTGCTGTCTCCGGAGGAAAACCTCGGGCATTCGCTCTCTACAATAAAGGTCTCAATCTCTTTGCCGCCTTCCGCAGCCCATTTGGTCAGGTGGGCATCAATTTTCGCACCGAGCTCCTGAGCCCCTTCGGTAACAATCAAACCAAGGGGTGCCACCCGGTTTTCCAAATTAAAAAAATCCCCAGCTTCCATCTGTGATGCCATTTGCATAAGCTCCTTTTCTTTTTCGGTTCTTTAAACCGCACATTTTCCAATATCACTCATTTTTCGACCGGAAATCCCAGCATATCCGCAATTGAGCCATTTTATTATAACCACACGGACACCGATTGTCAATTTGCACGCCGGAAAAGAGTTCCCTTTTATTGCTCCTGCAAAAGCCCGGCTTCCTCATCCGCTTGTTTCATGGGGTCCTGAAAAAAATCCAGCGCGATCCGGTTGAATATTTCCGGTTTTTTCCGGGCCGCCGCGTGGCCGGCTCCCGGAATCACCACAAGCTTTGCGTGCCTGATATTCCTTGCAAGCATTCTGCTGTGGGACGCCCGGATCATGTCGTGCTGTCCCACCACCACGAGCGCGGGCATTCTGATCGCAGATAAACTGACCGAGGTAAGATGCGGCTGAGAAACCATGAGTCCTGTGATTTCCCGCCGATACCCCGCCGATTCGGAAAATTGGGCGAATAAAAACAGCAGCCAATAGCTGATCCATGTCAGAATCCGCCAAAACAGTTTTACGCCCGACGGGTCCGCGTTCGCACCGTTAAGAATCAGGGACCGAACCATTTCCGGATGCCTGAGCGCAAACAGCATTGCCGTGTTGCCTCCGTCGGAATAACCGAGCAGATGGGCGCTTTTGATCCCCAAATGCTTTAAGAGCGCCGCGGCGTCGTCGGCAAGCCGTTCAAAACGAAGCTCGCCTTCCCCGTGGGTCGATTTTCCGTGAGCGCGCGTATCCATCGCAATCACCCGGTACCGCTGGGCAAATACGGGGATCTGCTTGTCAAAATAATGCAGATCCTCCCCGTTACCGTGGAGCAGCAATAACGGCTCGCCTTCTCCGGTATCCTCGTAGTGCAGCGATGCGCCGTCCACAAAAAACTCCGGCATTTTAGCACCTCCTACCGCAGATTCGCCGCAATCCGCGGCTCTGCTTTATTTCTCTTATTTTACAACAAAAAGAAAAATTTTCCAACAGTAACAGCGGTATGGATTTAGAAAAAAAGCATCTCTTATTGAATTTTGGGCAGGTTTTCGAATTTTATTGAAACAAAAATGACGAAATGATAAAATAAGTTTATCCGGTTTCGCCGGAAGAAAAGAGGATTCATTATGAAACTGTCCCCAGAGCAAAAGGCGCTGATCGCCGATGTGAAAAACTGCAAACGGTATTGTGTGACAAGATTCGAGCTGCGCAGCAGCAGCGAAAGCGATCTAATCTCAACCGCGCTGGATTTTGTCCGCATAGAGGAGATACACGACACCATGGAGGCTGTGAAAAGCCGGGGCGCGCTGCTTCGGGAAATGTGCGAGGAAGGGCTGGTGCGGGCCTGCTTCCGCCTGCCTGTTTCCGCCCGTTCCGATTATCAGATCTATTACGACAGCGACCTGTTTGCGCAGCTTTGCGGGCTTGCAGAGGAAGGACGCGGCAAGCCCGGATTCCTGTTTGACACCGCGGCGGTCAAACGCGGCGTCATTACCGTTACGCAAAAAGGGAGAGCCGCCTACCTTGCCGCGGAATCATAAAATTTTACCATATTCACAGCTCCAGGAATTTTTTTGCCTCACTATTTATGCACATTTTTACAGTCCGGTTTCCCCCGCGTCGGCGGGCGGAACCGGGCTGTATTTTTTCTCCAAATCCTGAAATTTTTTAAGTGCCGCATTTATGCAAATACCCTATTTTCAGGCAGGCTTTTCCGATGATCGGGCTTTTTGCCCGTTTAAATTGGGAACGATATAATACTGGTAGACAGATTTTTTGAGGAGGTTTTTACCATGCGTTCATCCAGGCGTTTTTCCACATATGATATCGTCATCATAGGGGTCATGGCGGCTTTATGTTTTGTCACGACCGCTTTTCTGAAAATCGGGCCGATTCCTACGCCGGCGGGCCCCACGATGCTGAAGGTCGGCAACATTGTCTGCCTGCTCGCGGGACTGCTGTTCGGAGGCATCCGCGGAGGGCTCTCCGCGGGCATCGGTTCGGCGCTTTACGATCTGACCGATCCGGTTTTCGCGGCAAGCGCCCCGTTTACGCTCCTCTTTTTCTTCATCATGGGGTTTGTGTGCGGGCTGATTGCCCATTGGAACGGGCGGAAAGGCACAAGCACCAAATGGAATATCATCGGCGCGGTTTCCGGAGCCGGGTCCTATCTGGTGCTGCATATCGGGAAGAGCCTGATTACCCTGCTGCTCGCCGGAAGCGGATTTGCCGCCGCTGTTTCCGCCTGCGGGATCAAACTGATTACTTCCGGAATTAACGCGGCGTTTGCAGTCGTGGTGTCCGTACTTTTGGCGCCCGTCTTCCGCGCTGCCCTGCTTCGCGCGGGATTCGGCCAGAAACTGTTTCCATCCCGGAATTAGCAGACCGTGCCGCTCTTCCGGGCGGCACTTTTTTAGTTTTAAAAATGTATGTGCCCGGCAAATTCCGACCATACTATAGCCGTCCCCTGAAAACGGAAAGGAGGATTGCTATGAAAGCAATCATCGACCGCGACGGCTGTATATCCTGCGGTCTTTGCGCCGAAATCTGCCCCGAGGTGTTCCGGATGGCGGAAGATGGTCTGGCGGAAGCTTATGTAGATGAAGTTCCCGAAGAAGAGCAGGACGCCGCTGAGGAAGCGCGCGACGGCTGTCCTGTATCGGTCATCAGCATCAGCTGAACAAAATTTCAGGAACCCCCCTGCCGGTAAAAGGCAAGGAGGTTCCTTTCTTTTTATAAATTTCGCGTTTTCAGCGCGCGGCTGGCGTTGAGGATTGCAATTACCGATACGCCCACATCCGCAAACACCGCTTCCCACATATTTGCCATACCGAACGCGCCCAGCGCCAGCACCAGAGCCTTCACGCCCAGCGCAAACACAATGTTCTGCTTTACGATAACGAGTGTTTTACGGGAAATGCGGATGGCAACGGCAATTTTAGAGGGCTTATCGTCCATAATCACGACATCCGCCGCTTCAATTGCCGCATCCGACCCAAGGCCGCCCATTGCGATTCCGATATCCGCGCGGGAAAGCACCGGCGCGTCGTTGATCCCATCCCCCACGAAGACAAGCTGCCCGCCCGGAATTTTGCGGTTCAGCAGTTCCTCCAGACGGTCCACCTTGTCGGCGGGCAGCAGCCCGGCATGCACCTCGTCCAGCCCAAGCTGCCCGGCAACCTGCTCGCCGGCTGCCCTGGCGTCCCCGGTGAGCATAACCGTCCTGCGCACACCCGCTTCTTTCAACGCCGCGACAGCGGCGGCGGAATCCTCCTTGATCACATCCGATATCACAAGATAACCGATATAAACGCTGTCAGCCGCTACATGGACCGCGGTGCCAACGACTTCTGCAGGGGCGCAGCCGACGCCGATTTTCTGCATCAGCCGGGCATTCCCGACGCATACCTTTCTTCCGTCCACCAACGCTTTCACACCATAGCCGGCAAGCTCTTCCACGTCGCTCACGCGGGTTTCCTCTTTCCGTCCGCCGTATGCGTTCTGGAGGGAAAGCGAGATCGGGTGGGTGGAATAGCTTTCCGCAAGGGCGGCCAATTCCAGCAGCTCCTGCTCGGTAACCCCGCTGGGATGCAGTTCCGTGACACGGAAGGTGCCTTTTGTAAGGGTCCCCGTCTTGTCAAAAACAACGATATCCGCCCTTGCCAGCGCTTCCAGATAATTGCTTCCCTTTACAAGTATGCCGCATTTGGACGCGCCGCCGATCCCCCCGAAAAAGCTCAGCGGGACAGAAATCACCAGCGCGCAGGGGCAGGAAATGACCAGAAAGATCAGCGCGCGGTGCACCCACCCGGCAAACCCGCCGCCCAGAATCAGCGGGGGCACCAACGCCAGCAGCGCAGCGCCGATGACGACGGCAGGCGTATACCAGCGGGCGAATTTGGTAATAAAGTTTTCCGCCTTTGCTTTTTTGCCGCTGGCATTTTCCACAAGGTCAAGAATTTTCGCCACGGTGGATTCCCCGAACTCCCTTGTCACCTCGACCGTCAGCATACCGGTCAGATTGATGCAGCCGCTGATCACGCCGTCTCCGGACTCCACCTCGCGCGGAAGCGCCTCGCCGGTCAGCGCGGAAGTATCCACTGTAGATGCGCCTTCCAGCACCCTGCCGTCCAGCGGCACCTTTTCGCCCGCTTTAATCACAATCCGGTCCCCGACGGCAACTTCCTCCGGGTCCACCTGCTTCAGGCCGTCCGGCGTGGGGATGTTCGCGTAATCGGGGCGGATGTCCATCAGTGTGGAGATTGACTGGCGGGAACGGTTGACCGCGTAGCTCTGGAACAGTTCCCCCACCTGGTAGAACAGCATAACCGCAACGCCTTCCGGATATTCCCCTACAAAAAACGCCCCTATAGTGGCGATGCACATGAGAAAATTCTCATCAAAGACCTGCCCGCGCGCAATATGTTTACACGCTTTCCAAACCACGTCCCCTCCCACCGTCAGATAAGCGGGCAGAAACAGGAACAGCCTTCCAATCCCTTCCTGCGGAATCAGAAGCGCGGCAACAAACAGCAGGGCTCCCAACAAAATACGCAGCAAGGTCCGTTTCTGTCTTTTTGACAACAGGCATTCCCCCCAAGATGATTTTCTTTCTTATGTCCTAGAGCACAACAGAACAATCCGGCTCTATTTTTTTACAGATCTTTACAGCCTCTTTTACAATGGCTTCAAATTTTTCATCCACAGCCTCAATCGTCATCTTCTGCGTCATAAAGCTGACGGTCGCGGCGCTGACCCCATCAATCCGCCGAATCGCCGCCTCCATTTTCGCGGCGCAGTTGGCACAGTCAAGATCTTTCATACGGTATACTTTTTTCATACAAATTCCCCCATCCCTTATTCTGTAATATGTTCCATACCCTGGCTGATAATGGTCCCGACATGATCATCCGCCAGGGAATAAAAAACAATTTTCCCGTCCCTGCGGAATTTGACCAGCCGCGACTGCTTGAGCACCCGCAGCTGGTGGGAAATCGCGGACTGGCTCATATTGAGCAGCTGTGCAATATCACACACGCACATTTCCGCCTCCAGCAGCACATAGAGAATTTTAATGCGGGTACTGTCCCCGAAAATCTTATAGAGTTCGGCCAGATCATAAAGCAGCTCTTCCTTTGGCATCTGTTCCTTAACGGCCGTAATGACTTCCGGATGCGTGCAGATGTAATCACAACGTTCCACTCCATTGACATCTGTCATATTCTCACCTCTTCATATGAATCATTGTTCATATGTTCATTATATGTTCCGGCCAACATTTTGTCAATAGCTTCCGGCTGCCCGTCAAAATTTTTATTGGGCGGCAGGCTTAACCCATGACGATTAAGCCGCCGCCCATCATGTCCGGTTCCTCCGGGTCATGTGTAACAAGGATCAGCGTTTTCCCCCGGAGATTTTCTTTTACAAAAGCCGCTGTCCGGGCTCGGGTGCCCTCATCCAGCCCCCTGAACGGTTCATCCATCAAAACCACCTCGGAGGGCGCCAGCACCCCGCGTACGATTGCCACGCGGCGTTTCATTCCGCCGCTCAGTTCCGCCGCCGGCTGGTACAAGGATGCCTCTTCCAGGCCAACCGCCCGCAGCGCGGCCTCTATCGCCTCCCGCTCCACCGTTTTGGGACAGACGATCCGGATATTTGAAACAGCGCTCAGGTTTTCGCACAGACGGTCTTCCTGAAAAACCGCGCTGATCTTCCGCCCGGACATCCCTTTCACCTTCCCGCCGTCGGCAGGCTCCAGCCCCATGAGAATGCGCAGCAACGTTGTTTTCCCGCAGCCGGACGGACCCATGATACAGGTGGTCTTTCCATCCGGGAAAATGGCGCTGAAGCCGGGCAGAACCGGAACCCCATGATACTGCTTCGAAAGATTTTCCACTGCAATATCCATCCCGTCACATCCTTTCTATGCGGCGGCAGAGTTTGCGCACCAAAAACAGGAACAGCCGTTCAAACAGCGTGCTCACCAAAATAATCGTCAGCGTCCACGCCAGCAGGTCGGCGGTGGAAAGGAACAGCTTTGACTGGTAGAGCTTTTCACCGATGGAACCGGACGGGATTCCGATGACTTCGGCCGACACGCCCGATTTCCAGCACAGGCCAAGCGAAACCGTGCAGGCGGAAAGGAAATAGGGCATCATCTGCGGGGTATAGATGTAGAGCACCCGGCGCATGCCATGAATTTGAAAAACATCCGCCATTTCCAAAAGCTGACGGTCGGCGCTGTCGATTCCCTGCAGCATGTTGATGTAAACCACCGGAAATACCATCAGGAATGAAATGATCACGGACAGATTGCGCGAATCCGCCCAGATCAGGCACAGGATGATAAAGCTCGCGACGGGCGTGGACTTCATCGCCGAAACCAGGGGCGCGAGCAGTATGCGCACGAGTCCAAGGTTCGCGGACAGCACGGCAGACACCGTCCCGGCTGCCAGCGCAAGCAGAAAGCCCGATGCAATACGTACCAACGAGAACCAGACGGTGCCCCAAAAATTCCAAGTACCCGCCAGTTCCGCCAAACGCACGACAACAGAAACAGGAGATACCAGCAGTATCTCCTGTCCGATTGCCATGCTGATGCCCTGCCAGACGATCAGCCAGAACAGCAGGGTAGCTGTTTTTATCTCCGCTTTTTTCCGGTCAGCGGCTGAAATAGAACGCGTCATCGGGGAGGCTTCCTCCTACAGCCTGCGGATTCTGGTCAAACAGGGCCTTCAGATAACCGCTCAGCTTTTCCTTCATTTCGGTACCCTCGATAAAGGTGATGTTGCAGTACGGGATCGCCTGTTTGGCAATGGCCGCCGCCGGCACAATGCCGTATTTCTCGGTCAGGGCGGCGCTCTCATCGAGGTCATCGTTGGCGAACGCGACCGATTTCTGATATTCATTCAGAAACGCATCCAATGCCTCCGGATTCTCGCTGATGAAATCATTCCGCGCGACCACCACGCCTGTGATCAGGGCGCTCTTGTCCTCACCCTGTACCTTATCCCATTCTTCGGTCATATTCAGCGCAATGCGCAGCTGGTCATTCTTGGCCTGCACCGTGGCTACATAC
>JAEXAZ010000003.1 GCA_023394255.1 Bacillota bacterium
CGCTTGCCCGGTTGCAGCGGGTCAGCAGCGTACCCAGCATATAATAGGAAGCACGCATATAGCGAGCCAACTCGTAAGGAACGACCGGCTCGCCAATATAAGTGGTATCCACTTCTACAGTAGACCTATTCAACACGCGCACGGTTGCTCCCATCGCGCGTAAAATTTTAAATAAAACGGTAATATCGCTGATATTTGGAATATTTTCAATGACACATTTTCCCTGTGCCAGAATCGTTGCCGGAATAATTGCTACCGCGGCGTTTTTCGCGCCGCTCACCGTTACTTCACCGCACAGGCGGGTTGGGCCTTCAATGATAAATTTTTCCAAATTATAAAACCTCCACGGCGGTTTTTCCCTCATCTCGGGCAGGCCCCGAAACGATGCAAACGTGTTACACGCATATTGCAACAGTTATATTATACCACCACAGCACCTAAATTAAAAGAACATTTTTTGTCTTTTCATCCGAAATTTCTCACACATAGTATTGAGCCGATGGCAAAGCGATTAATCAAAATCCGGAGCGATTCCCCTTTTAAATATTTTTTTCATTCGTTTTCCGTCAAAAAAAACAGCCGGGCGGAAGTACCATTTCCGCCCGGCTGTTTTTATTTTGATAAGTCGAACAAATAAACTGAAAACGGGTCAACCGTATAAATACGGGGCCGCATTGACCGGGGTACCGTTGATGCGGATTTCGAAATGCAGATGAGGCCCCGTGGCGTTTCCGGTACGGCCGATGGCGGCAATCTGCTCGCCTTTCGATACCTGCTGGCCCGGCGTTACATACAGCTTGCTTAAATGCGCATACAGCGTCTGGATGCCGCCTCCGTGGTTGATGATGACACAGTAGCCGTATGCCCCGCGCCAGCCGGCCGTGACGACCTGCCCGTCCAGAGAAGCATAGACCGGAGTACCGTAGCAGCCGGAGAAAGTGATGTCGCTTCCGGTATGCCCGTAATAGCCCAGGAAACCTGTGGTAATCGATCCGCCCGCGGCCGGCCACCCGAAGGTGCCTGACGGAATCTTGCCGGAAGCAGTGCTCGGAATAAACTGCAGAGGTTTGTTTCCTCCCACAATCATAATTTGATCAACCGCCTCGTTCAGCGTTACCGTATTGACAGTGGTCCTCTCCGTTTCGATTCCGTCAATCAATACCACCTGGTCGGTCACTTCAACCGAACCGTTTTTCCCCTCCTGCTTCACTTCCGTATAGCCGATGTTGCGTTTGGGGTCGGTTTCCTGCTGAATCTTGTACTCCACTTCCTCTTCGTGTTTTTCCAGTTTGGTCACTTTCACACCCATAAAAGGAACAGATTGTGAAACCAGCAGAGAATCACCGATCAGCAGGTTCTCTTCCACACCGGGATTCAGATTTTTCAGCTGGTCCAGCGTAATGCCCGCTTTATAGGCAATCCGAATCGGTGTATCCTCTTCTTCGACAATATACCGTTTTTCGCCGCGTTCTTCGCCGCTGAGTTTCTGCTCCAGTTCCTCCAAAGGCTGGATGGAGCTTGCCGGATAGAGCCCTTTTTTAATTTCCACCTTTTTGACAAATTGAACGGTAGTGGTTGGGTCCATAACGGATTCGCTGTATTTTTCCAGCATGCCGTTCAGAAAATCGAGCAGCCCGTCTCCCTCGCGGACGGCGCTGACAAAACGGTTTTGAATATAAAGCCCCGTTGCTTCCTCAATTTTATTGCCGGATGCACGGATCAATTTGTTGGTAAGCTCATCCACGGAAAGGAGTTCGCCGGGGTCCACAGCGGAAAGTTCAAATTGCGGCACAATATCCTTGGGCTTTATGTAAGTCTCGTTTATAATTCTTCCCTTCATGGCGTTTTCAGCTTCATTGAAAACCGCCTCATCCATGATATAGCCAAGGTCTTCCCCGTTATATTCGACCTTTAAAGCCAATGTCTGATTCTGGTAGGTCTGAATCACATACAACAGCACAAAAGCGCCGGCAACGGGCGCCAACCATCTCAGTAAAAAGAGTATCCCGCGCCAGAGGTGGAGAAGAGCCGTCCCAAGCATGCGGCACAATATGGCAAACTGGCCTTCGGCGCCCCTTTTCTTTGCGTCGGCAAGTTCCGCCCGGAATGTGTGGTACTTGTCCCGAAGCTCCCAAAACGGGGTGCAGATTTCCCGGTATTTTGTCCGAAACCACCATTTAAGGGAACGGCGGCGCATCTCCCGTCTGCGTTTGAAACCGCTTTCAAATCTATGAAAATAGACGGAACCGCGGCGCAGCCGGTGACGGACAAACCGTATCAGCTGGATTCCTACAAAATAGCAGTATCGAAAGACAGCATAAAAAGCCACCCAAAAACTGTTAGGCAGCACATTCTCCGTTCCGTGACCCGAATCATCCGGCTGGCCCGGCTCCAAATCCGGTTTCTGTTCAATTTGATCAGGGTGTTTTGCTTGTTCAGGTTCTGGATGTCCCAACTCCTCCAGTTCCGACGGTTCTATCTCAGCTTGTCCAAATGATTCCTCTTTTTCAGTAAGCAGCGAAGGCTCTTCCAAAACAAGCTCAGCCATATCATCGCAGGTGGAGTCCTGTGCTTCCCGGTCATGTTCACGCCGGGCGGCCTCCCCCAGTTTCTCGCCAGAAAAGCGGTTTCGGTTGTTCCGCTTGTTCCTGCGTTTCGCCAAGCACATCATCTCCTTTCGGCCGCTTTAGTGGGTTCAAAACCCTCAATTTTATCAGCTGAAAGCCGCATCATTCAAGCCGCACGCAATCAAACACGGCGGCGGATGTATTCATAAAACATATGTAGGTCATTATTATATCTCAAATCAACTTTTAAGGCAAGTGGTTTCCTGTGAACAATCTTTGTCTGCACCACTACAAATCCATGGTTTATTTGTAAAAAAAAATAAAAATATGCCCGCCCTTTGCCTATCAGCAAAGAGCGGGCATACAGACAAATTCGTTATTTCACTTTTTCGGCAACCTCTTTTACTGCCATCGCCATAAAATCATTCACCTTCATGACGCCCTGGTCGCCGTCGCGGCGGGAACGGACAGCGACCGAGTCCGCTTCCACTTCTTTATCCCCGATCACAAGCATATAAGGTACTTTTTCAAGCTGGGCTTCCCGGATTTTATAACCGATTTTTTCATTGCGCTCATCAATCTTGCAACGCAGTCCCGCTGCTTTCAGCTGTTTAAGCACACCGTTGGCGTATTCGCTCTGGGCCTCGCCAATCGGCAGGACGCGAATCTGCTCAGGAGACAGCCACATAGGAAGGGCTCCCGCATATTTTTCGAGCAGCAGCGCAATCGTGCGCTCATAGCAGCCAAGGGAAGTACGATGAATAATATATGGATATTTTTTCGTGTTGTCCGCGTCGGTATAGGTCATTTCAAACTGGCGGGCAAGCATCAGATCAATTTGCACTGTGGCAAGCGTATCCTCTTTGCCGTGTACATTCTTCATCTGCACATCCAACTTGGGACCATAAAACGCGGCTTCACCAACCGCTTCCGTGTAATCAATCTCCATATGGTTGAGGATATTCCGCATCAGTCCCTCGGCTTCATCCCACATTTCCGGGGTACCGATATATTTTTCTCTGTCGTTAGGGTCCCATTTGGAAAGGCGGTAGGTGAGGTCGCCGATCAGCCCGATATCAGTCATGATCTCTTTGATCAGCTTCACGCAGCTTCTGAATTCCTGCTCCAGTTGGTCGGGGCGCAGAATCAAATGTCCTTCACTGATGGTAAACTGGCGCACACGGATCAACCCGTGCATCTCTCCGGAAGCCTCATTGCGGAACAGCGTGGACGTTTCCCCATAACGCAGCGGAAGGTCACGGTAGGAATGCTTTTCGCTCAGGTATACCTGATACTGGAATGGGCAGGTCATCGGGCGGAGTGCGAACACTTCCTTATCCTTTTCCTCGTCGCCAAGCACGAACATACCGTCCTTATAGTGGTCCCAGTGCCCAGAAATCTTATACAGGTCGGATTTTGCCATCAGCGGAGTACGGGTCATCAGATAACCGTATTCATTTTCTTCCTTATCCTGCACATAGCGATTCAGAATCTGGAACAGTTTCGCGCCCTTCGGCATCAGGCACGGAAGCCCCTGTCCGATATAATCGGAGGTCGTGAAATATTTCAGCTGGCGGCCGATAATGTTGTGGTCGCGCTTTTTCGCTTCCTCGACGGCAGCCAGATATCCCTGAAGCTCGCTTGCTTTAGGAAACGCGGTTCCGTATACGCGGCAGAGCATCGGGAGACTGCTGTCGCCGTGCCAGTAGGCGCCTGTGCAGGAGGTCAGTTTAAGCGCCTTGACCGGCGCTACGCTCATCAGATGCGGGCCGGCGCACAGGTCGGTAAAATCGCCCTGCTTATAAAAGCTGATGGGGCCGCCCTCGGCCGCGTGTTTCTCAATCAGTTCCAGCTTATAGGGCTGGTCTTTCATCAATTCCTTTGCGGCGGGCACGTCAAGCACAAACCGCTCGATCTCAATGCCGCTCTTAACGATCGCGGCCATTTCCTTTTCGATCTTCTCGAGATCCTCCTGGGTAAAAGGCTTCTCGACGTCGAAGTCGTAGTAAAAGCCGTTGTCGACAGCCGGGCCGATGGTGAACTTGGTCTGGGGATACAGGCGCATGACCGCCTGCGCCAGAATATGGGAAGCGGTGTGCCAGAACGTCTTTTTGCCGTCCGCGTCATCAAATGTGAGAATCGCCAGTTCACAATCCTCCTGCAGGGGAGTGCGCAGATCAACGGTAACCCCGTTGACTTTCGCGGCGCAAGCCGCCTTATACAACCCGGCGCCCAGACTCTTTGCCACATCGGCCGCGGTGACTCCGGCCTCAAATTCTTTTATGACGCCGCCTTTTAATGTTACTTGAATCATAAGACAACTTCCTTTCCGATTTTGATTCTGAACGAATCCAAATAAAAAGACTTCATCCCGCAATTACATACGGGATGAAGTCCAAAACTCCACGGTTCCACCCGAATTGTACGCATAGCCGCGCACCACTCGTCGATCTGTAACGGGATCAGCCGTCATGCTCATCGCACACGCTCAAGGGACGGTCTCCGCGAGGTCCTGCACAGCACGCTTTCAGCTTTTGCGCGCCTCTCTGCGGTGCATTTGGCCAGGCAGCATTCCCTGTCATCGCATTTTTGCGGTATTTATCCTCTATAATAGATACTAGCACCGCTCTGGTTTGTTGTCAACAAGAAAATTTCTTGACAACTATACATAATCCATATAAAATAGGAGTGTCATGCAGTATGTTTTATGGCACTTCATAATTTGTAAATTTTTTTATAGATAGACTTCACGAACGTTTATAGAGCGATTTATAGGTTCATGGGTGCGCCTGAAAATATTTTTTCCGGCTTCCTTCACGGTATCCGGAATGCGGACATTGATAATTGCATAATGAAGGAGGTTATTCTAACTCATGCCAGGAACAGTCACATTCGTTATCTGTGTGATTGTTGCGTTTTTGGTTGGTGCTGTCATAGCGTTTTTCCTAGGAGTGGAGTACAGAAAAAAATCGGCGGAAGCCGTTCTTGGTTCTGCCGAAGAAGAAGCAAAAAGACTCATCAGCGACGCAATTAAATCCTCGGAGACAAAGAAAAAAGAGGCTATTATTGAAGCAAAGGACGAAATTTACAAACTGAAGCAGGATTCCGAAAAAGAGTTAAAAGAGCGGCGTTCGGAGGTTTCGCGTCTGGAACGCCGTATTCAGCAAAAAGAGGAATCCGTTGACAGAAAACTTGATAATCTGGAGAAAAAGGAAGAAGCCCTGCAAAACAAGATCAAAGAAGCCGATGTCAAACTGCAGGAAGCCGAACAGGTAAAAACGCACCAGTTTGACATGCTCGAAAAAATTTCAGGATTTACTGCCGATCAGGCGAAAAATTATCTGCTTGCAAATCTGGAAGGCGAATTGACACATGAAAAAGCGCTGAAGATCAACCAGTATGAAATGCAGCTCAAAGATGAATCCGACCAGAAAGCCCGCGAAATTATTTCCGCGGCGATCGGGCGCTGTGCCGCCGATTACGTTGCGGAGATTACCGTTTCCGTTGTTCCGCTGCCGAGTGACGAAATGAAAGGACGGATTATCGGCCGCGAGGGACGCAACATCCGTACGCTGGAAACCCTAACGGGCGTAGACCTGATTATTGACGATACCCCCGAAGCCATCACGCTTTCCAGCCATGACGCTGTCAAGCGCGAGGTTGCGCGGGTAGCGCTGGAACGTCTGATTCAGGACGGGCGCATTCATCCCGCCCGCATTGAGGAAACAGTGGAGAAAGCCCGCCGGGAAATCGAGAACAAGATCAAGCAGGACGGTGAACGCGCTGTCATGGAATGCGGCGTTCACAGTATGCATCCCGAGCTTGTTAAGCTGCTTGGCCGTATGCGTTACCGCTCCAGTTATGGGCAGAACGTACTTAGCCACTCTATTGAAGTTTCTCAGCTTGCCGGTATGATGGCGGCGGAGCTGGGGGCAGATGAAACGCAGGCACGCCGTGCCGGGCTGATCCACGATATCGGAAAATCAATGACACACGAAATTGAAGGGTCTCATGTGCAGATCGGTGTGGATCTTGCCAGAAAATACAAGGAAAATCCAGAAATTATCCACGCCATTGAGGCACATCACAACGACGTCGAGCCGAAAACAATTGTCGCTTGTCTTGTACAGGCCGCAGATGCCATTTCGGCGGCCCGCCCCGGCGCACGCCGAGAAAATCTTGAAAATTATATCAAACGCCTTGAAAAACTCGAAGAAATTGCGAACACCTTTGAGGGCGTGGAGAAATGCTACGCGATTCAGGCAGGCCGCGAAATTCGCATTATGCTGAAGCCTGATGTGGTATCCGACGATCAGATGACTATTGTCGCACGTGAAATTGTCAAAAAAATTGAGAATGAACTGGATTATCCCGGACAGATTAAGGTCCATTGCATCCGCGAAAACCGTGCTATTGAATACGCAAAATGATATGCAAAGCGCCGCCCGATGGGCGGCGCTTTTTAAACTCTGCTGATCAGATGAGAAAACAGGCATTACCATTTTGTTTTTGTTTCCACGACTTTCCCGACAATGGTTAACTGCTCCATTTCTTCCCCCATAAAAATCTGGGGCTGATAGGACTGATTGAAGGGCTGCAGAATCACTGCGCCTTCCTTTTTTATCACACGCTTTAGCGTCCCTTCTTCGCCGTCAACCAGCACTACCGCCAGTTCCCCGCTTTCCACATCCTGCTGCCTGTGGACAAGCGCCAGGTCACCGCTGTGAATGCGCGGTTCCATACTGTCGCCATGGACAATCAGATAGAAATAATCCGACGGGCGGCCGACATTAGCAGGCTCCGTGCCATAGTCCTCCTGAAACGCCAGTGCCCCGTACCCGGCCTTCACCCTGCCGAGAACTGGTACCTGCACCCTGCCGGCAGAGCTTTCGGCCCGCGCCTGAACAGGGAACTCTGCTCTCCCGAGCAGAAAATCCGCGCTGACATGAAAAATATCCGCAATCGCTTTTAGTGTAACCGGATCCGGGGTCGAGCGTCCGGTTTCCCATTTGCCGACCGCCTGCTGGCTGATTCCCAGTTCCGAGGCTAAAGCCCCCTGGGACATCTTGCGGCTCTTCCGAAGCGCTTTCAATCGATCTGAAAACATCGCTTATCCTCCGTAATTTCTATCTGAATGCCGTTCCATGCAAAATCGGCTTGAAAACAATTTAATATTTTGATTCACGCATATTATACTTCTTTCGGTTGTTATATGTCAAGATCATTTTAAACTATTTTGTTGTAAAAAAGCATTGACAACTACAATAGGTTGTTGTATAGTATAAGCAAACAAACACCTTTGCGTGAACCGTTCTCAACGGTTCTATCAAAACATCAAAGTGGTGACTATTATGACAGTTTATTTTCGTACCCGCATTCTCCTGCAGACGCTTTCGATCGTCAGTTTGCTTTTCATGATTGGAACGGCAGGCGCATTTGAAACGGACAGCATCGGCTTCTATCAATTCTGCGCGCAAGCCGCTTTATTCGGATTTCTGTCTATGTTTCTGCAAAAACTCGGCAGGAAACGCCGGCGGCTCAGGCGCAGAAGGTCCGCTGCAATGGCTGTGGGCAGGGTTGCGCAGTCATACTCCGCTTAAATCAAACACAGGCGTATATTCCTCTTTTGCAGAGCTTTTTTCCTGCATATATCCCTTCAGGCCCAGTTCCTGCGCTTTTGACAACACATAGTTGTATTCAAATGTACTGACCCGGCGGTTGATTTCCGGAAACTCTGCGCAGCGGTAAAACGGCGTGAATTGGCTCATAAGGCTGAGCAAAATCTCCTCTTTCGGCAGATTTTGTGCAATCCATGTCAAAACAGCCACAGAGTCAAACCTGCCTTTCGGCAACACAAGATGCCGTATGATGAGTCCTTTCTTCAACAAACCATCCTGGCCGAAAACAAGTTTACCCACCTGACGGTACATTTCCAGAATTGCGGAGGCTGCCGCATCGAAGTAGTCCGGCGCCCCCGCATAACGTTTCGACCTGTCAGGCTCCGCAAATTTCAAATCGGGCAAATAGATGTCTACCAGGCCGTCCAGCATGCGCAATGTTTCGCAGCGCTCATACCCGCCCGAATTATATACCACCGGCAGGTGCAGCCTGTGTCTGACGATTTCAAGCGCCTCAATAA
>JAEXAZ010000056.1 GCA_023394255.1 Bacillota bacterium
ACAATACGCTGCCCAATTGAACCGCGCCTTCCAGCATTCCTTTTTTGCATTTATTCCACTGCGGAATGATAAATCGAGAGAATCTCCGCTTTTTGCTGCCCATCCATCTGGTTCAGATAGGAAATAAGCGCGGACTGCCACTCGAGGTCGGTCTGGATTGCGAGCGTTTGGCCGGTGAGCGTAACAGGGGATACGGACAGCAGCATCGCGAGGGTAACGGGATCGAACAAGGTGTACAGCTGTTCAAATTCGTCCTCAAAAACGGAGCCGGATGCCAGCAGGTCGGTCAGGTCTTCCAGACTGCGCAGCTCGCTTTGCAGGATCTGCACTTTTTCTTTTGCCGTTTCGGCCAGCATAACCTCTTCGGCAACCAAAGCAAACGCGTCGTCCTCCAAACGCTCGCCATCGGTATGGACAAGGCTGCGTGCGGCCGGGGTTACAACGGAAAGTTCTGCGAGCGTTCCGTTCGCCAAATTGAGCAGATCCGCGAAATCGAGCGCCGCCCGCCGGATATATTCTTCCAGTTTCGGATACTCCAAAGCACTTTCTTTTAGAAACAGTTCCGCTGTGTACCTGATAAGCTCCGTCCGCTGGCCGGGACTGAGCGGACGCAGCTTTTGTTCCAATTGGGTACGTTCATCTTCGGTAAGCAGCAGGCCGTCCCGCCCCAGCAGTTTATTCAGAAGAAGATTCTGCAGGCACAGTGTGAATAAATTGATATAGGCGTCTGCGGCGGTGACGCGATGGGCGTCGGCATATCCTTCCAGCAAAGATTCAACGGTTTCCCCGGGAAAACGGGCGCAGAAACGGTTTTCAAGCGCAAGGGCAGACAGGCGCATGTGTACCCCTGCAATCCCGTTTTCAGCGGGTTCAACCGCCAGCGGATATTCCGTGATCACCTCGAAATCGTGCGGGAACGGATTTGTTTTCCAGCTGCGAATAAAATCAGGAAATGTGACATCCAGAACCAGTTGATAGCCCTGATTCACTGTTTTCAAGCGGGTTGCGCGAACACGGGACAGCAGGGCGGCACAGGCTTTTCCATGTTTGTCCAGCTGTTCTGTGCCCAGCCCGTACAGCGACTGAACGGACTGGCCGTGCAGCATTGCGGCGCTTTCCTCCAATGCCGGGGCGGATTTAAGCGCGGTGTCCAGGCAATAAGCGATTCCGTCCATCAAATCGTCCGCCAGCTCGACGGGAACGGAACTGCTTTTATTATTTGTCGTTTCCTTCAGTTGACTGTTCAGCAGCTCTAAAAGCTGATTCTGGAAAAAATCAGCAAATGTCTGGTCGGCCAATCCTGTGCGCACCATTTCCTGCAGCAGGGAAGCGGTAAACTGTTTGTCTTCAATTGCCTCCGGTTCGATTGCAGAGTGCTTTAAAATCTCACTGTTCGCCAATTTCCATCCTCCTCACCCTCACCAAACGAAAACTCAGATTCCTCCCCGCTTTCATCCGGGTTATGATCATGTCCGCAATCATGCGCATGCTCTGTTTCTTCCGCTTCCGGCGCGGTTTCGGTGCCATATACCCGGATATTGTAGGCGATTGTGTCCATCACAATTGCAAGACTTTTCAGAGAGCCTTCGCAGGACCCGTTAAACGCCTCTTTCATCCGGTCAATGACCAGATCATCCGGCATCCGTTCGAGAGATTCACTTTTCGTCTGATAAAACAGTTCCGTCAATTCGGCAAGGATATCCGCGTAGGTGTCTGCACTGACATACGGGGAATCGCAAAACGCGAGGGCGAGACGGTCCAGAATGCCTTCGCGAAATTCCAGCCGGCCATAACCGCGCAGTGCCTCGTCCCGTACCTGAACCAGTTCCGCTGCGTCCTGCTGTGTCAGCGCAAGGCCGTATCGGCTGGATGTCTCGTTGGTTTGAAGAAGGCTGTCCATGCTTCGCCTGGAGGGAAGATTGTTTCCGCTGTGGAACAGAGTCGTAAGGTTGCCCATCCAAGATTCTCCTTTATAAAGAGTTTGCCGCCCCGAATGCTGCGCAAAAGGGCTTTATAAAACGCAGAAAGGCCGGCGATAACAGGGGGTTGACAAAACGGGAAAAATGTGCTATGATGATTTTAGATATTTATAATATTAAGAAAACATCTTAACTGCGTAAATTGAAGTATAACATAAACCGGGTGGATTGTCAATAATCCACCCGGTTTTTAGCTGTTTGCTATAAGTTGTTTTTTATGCTCATTCCAGATTCAATTTTTTTTGCAGGATATAACTGGTTACCACGAAAAAAACAGCGCATAAAACGATATTAATGACATTGCTGACTTGGAAAATACCCCGAAGCAGACCCATTATTTCAACAAATGCGCCGTCAAACTCATCCAGCCTTTCAATTGTGGATGGCATGATAAATGCCACAAACAGCGAAGACGCGCTTTGGATGGCAAAATTGATTCCCAGAAAAGCGCCGAACGACGCAAGCACCCGATGTTTTCCAAACAGATGTCCGATTGCGATGGAACTATAGATCATCAGAATGGTGGCTACGTTGCTGATAAATGCGGTAATACTCAGCTGCACGAACAGCGAAATCACTGCCGCCTGATCGAGCGGGGCAAATTCCTGCCGGACCTCTGCGATTAATTCCTGAATATGAGGAATCATTTCGCTGTTGAACACCATGAGGAAAATGGTAAACAGGGTAACCAGAAGGCTGATAACCGTCCACATCACCGCAACCACAAGCTTGCTGGTGATATGCTGCCAGGATTTTACCGGCAGGGTAAACATCAGGTACCCCTCATCGGAAAGCAGGTTTTTATAAAACCGCTGGATCATGACAAGATAGGTCAGTACGGCGATCGCAACAATGATGATGATATAGGTTGCCATCGTCACGTCGGCAATGAAATCCGGCATCGGCGTATCAAACGAAAAAAATAACTTATTGATCAGCGCTAAAACGATCAGCGCTCCGTAAAAAGGCAGAAACAAACGGCCTGTGGCGCTGATCTCATAACGAATCAGTTTTCCTAGCATCTGAATTCCTCCCTGAATAAGGCATCAACCGACATGCCTTTTTGTTCGCGGATTTCGTCGACAGAAGCAGTCAGGACAATATGGCCCTGATTCACAAATATAACGTCATCCAGAATCTGCTCAATGTCCGCAATCAAATGGGTAGAGATGATGATCGTGGCATTTTCGTTGTAATTGCTCAAAATCGTGTTCAGGATATAGTCACGCGTTGCCGGGTCCACACCGCCGATCGGTTCATCCAGCAGATAGAGCTGTGCGTCCCGGCTCATCACCAAAATCAGCTGCACCTTTTCCTTGGTCCCTTTGGACATGGTTTTCAGACGGTCGTCCGGGTTGATGCTCAGGCGGGACAACATATCATATGCCCTTGATTCGTTAAAATCCGCGTAAAAATCCTGAAAGAACGCAATGAGCTCATGTACCCGCATCCAGCTGTTCAGGTAGGTGCGTTCCGGCAGATAGGAAACAATCTTTTTGGTTTCCAGCCCGACCGCTTTCCCGCCAATCAGGAGCTCGCCGCCCGTAGGGGTCAGCAGTCCGTTGCAAAGCTTGATCAGGGTGCTTTTGCCGCTTCCGTTCGGCCCCAGCAGGCCAATGATCCGCCCGCGCGGAATTGTTAAATCCAAACGGTCCAGCGCGAGCTTCGCGCCGTACCATTTGCTGATTGCACGGCATTCCAAAATCGGTTCCATTACTTTTCCCCCTTTGCTGCGTCTTCCAGCATCGTAATCGTCTGCGTATGATCAAAGCCAAGTTTGGACATTTTTTCAAAAAACTCCTGCATTTCAACCATTGCCAGGCTGCCCTTTAACTTTTGTATCATATCGCCGTCCTCCGTGATAAAACGACCGCTGGTCCTGACGGTATAAAGCAGACCGTCGCGCTCCAGCTCCGACAGGGCGCGCTGCATGGTATTGGGGTTCACGGCGGCCTGCGCGGCCAGATCTCTGACAGACGGGAGACGTTCGCCGGGCTTCCACAGACCGGATATAATCTTCAGCTCTATCTGCTCAATCAGCTGTGCATAAATTGGGCGGTCCTTTTTGAATTCCCAGGTCAAGCCGGCCTCCTCCTTCATTATTGTATTAGTGATTTGATACAATAATACAACGTGCCCGTATTATTGTCAAGAAAAAATTTTAAAGCATAAAAACGGATAACGGGACAGGCTTGCCTGTCCCATTATCCGTTTCCCATACCATTCAGCGCCGTCCGAACAGGTAAGAAATCCCCTTGATTGCCTCCATAATCACAAGCGGAAGCAAAGAAAGCCCGATCACCATAATCCACTCGGATGCGTCCATCGGAACGACTTCAAAAATTATCTGCATGAACGGAACACACAGCACGAACAGCATCAGCAGAATGGCCGCGATAAAAGCGCCCAGCATATATTTGTTGGAAAGAATGCCGATTTTGAAAAGGGAATGGCGGGACCGGATGTTGAATGCGTGCACCAGCTGGGAGACGGACAGAACCGCTAAGGCCATGGTTTCACCCAGCGGGAGGCCGGCGTTGGCAACCGACGCGCGTGTGCCGATATAATAAGCGAACAGGGTGAGGGTTCCAATCATAATCCCCTGCAAAACAGCCATTATCCCGACGCCGTGCGCAAAAATGCTCTCATTCTTTGCGCGCGGCCGACGCTTCATGACGTCAAATTCCACAGGCTCCATCCCCAAAGCCAGAGCGGGCAGGCTGTCCGTCACCAGGTTTACCCAGAGAAGCTGGATGGGGAGCAGGGGGGATTCTCTCCACAGAAGCATGGCAATAAACACGGTGACAATTTCCCCAAAATTGCAGGAAAGCAAAAAGTGCACCGCTTTGCGGATATTGTCATAGATGCCGCGCCCTTCCCGCACGGCGGTGACAATGGTGGAAAAATTATCGTCCGTCAGGGTCATATCCGCGGCGCCCTTTGCCACGTCGGTTCCTGTAACGCCCATCGCGCAGCCGATATCGGCCGCTTTCAGCGCGGGGGCGTCGTTTACGCCGTCGCCGGTCATGGCAACCACTTCGCCGGCGTCCTGCCATGCTCTGACGATCCGGATTTTGTCCGACGGCGTGACGCGCGCGTACACACGGAAATGGCGGATATTTGCCGCCAGCTGCTCGTCGCTCATCGCCGCCAGCTGTGTCCCGGTTACCGCTTCGTTTTCCTCCCGTAAAATCCCGAGTTCCTTTGCAATCGCCGAAGCGGTGACGACATGGTCGCCGGTGATCATCACAGTCCGGATACCCGCGTCGTCGCATTCCCGGATGGACGCAACCACTTCCGGCCTCGGCGGGTCGATCATACCCACCAGCCCCGCGAAGGTCAGCCCGCTTTCCAGCTCCTGGGGGAGAAACAGAACCGGAACCTGTTCCAGGAGTTTGAACCCTACCGCAAGCACCCGCAGCGCGTCGCGCCCCATTGCTTCGTTGGCCTGTAACGCGGCGGGGATATCCCCGACCGTACACCGCTCCATCAAAATGTCGGGCGCGCCTTTTACGATTGCATACAGCTGCCCGCCGATGCGGTTTACCGTTGTCATCAGCTTGCGGTCGGAATCAAACGGGATTTCACCGACCCGCGGGAATTCATTGGAGAGCTCGGCTTTCGCCAGCCCGTTTTTCAGGGCGCAGGCGACGATCGCGGTTTCCGTCGGATCGCCGATATGCTTTTCCTTTCCGTCTATCAGTTCGACGCTGCCGTCGGTGCAAAGTGCTACGAGCTTGATCAGGTCATAAATTTTGTCTGAAAGACCGCCGTCGAGGGATTCGATCCCGCCGCCCGCGTACGCTTTCACGAGCGTCATACGGTTTTGTGTGAGCGTTCCGGTTTTATCGGAGCAGATCACCGACGCGCTCCCCAACGTCTCCACAGCGGGGAGACGCCGGATGATTGCATTTTTTGCGACCATCCGCTGCACCCCGATGGCCAGTACGATCGTCACAATGGCGGGCAGCCCTTCCGGGATGGCGGCTACCGCGAGGGAAACCGCGGTCATGAACATCTCAAGCAGCGGCAGCCGTTCAAGCAGCCCGACCGCGAAGATGATTGCGCAGATGCCCAACGCCAAAAAGCCCAGGTATTTCCCAAGCTGGGCCAGCTTGCGCTGGAGAGGGGTATTCTCTGTTCCGGCGTCCTCCAGCATGGCCGCAATCCTGCCCATCTCCGTGTGCATGCCGGTTTCCACCACGACGGCGGTCCCCCGCCCGTAGGAGATGGCACAGCCGGAATAGACCATATTGACACGGTCGCCCAGGGGTGCGTCTTCTTTGACTGCGGCGCTTGCGCTTTTTTCCGCGGGCACCGATTCGCCGGTCAGCGCGGATTCGTCGCTTTTCAGGCTTGCGGATTCGATCAGCCGGCAGTCGGCGGGAACAAAGTCGCCCGCTTCCAGCGAGATGAGATCGCCGGGAACCAGCTGTGAAGAGGGGACGGAGTTAACCGCGCCGGAACGGATTACGCGGGCCATCGGCGCGGACATCTGTTTGAGCGCTTCCAGCGCGGCTTCCGCCCTGCTTTCCTGCAAAACGCCCAGAACCGCGTTGATCAGGATAATCAGTACAATGACGATCGGCTCGATCCAGTCCGCCTCCTGCCCGTTGACGGCATGGTAGATACTGAGGCCTAACGAAACCGCCGCCGCGGCCAGAAGGATACCGATCATCACGTCCTTCATCTGGGCAATCAGGCGCTGGAAAAAAGTAAGGGGCGGTTTTTCATTCAGCCTGTTCGGGCCGAACCGTCCCAGGCGTTCTTTCGCCACTTCCGGCGAAAGGCCGCGTACAGCGTCTGTCCCCAGTTCCGAGATGACGTTTTTCTGCTTCTCACTGTACCAGTTCAATGCAAAGCCCTCCTAACAGCTCCTGTGGCGAATCGCTTGACTTATTCAGTTTTGACTCCGGGACAGGAGCGTATGCAGTTTTCTGCCGGATTCCATCCGCGTATATCAAATTTCATCCGAATGACAGGATTATTTTACAGAAAAAACTTCCGTACTTCAAGATACCTTCGGAAAATTTACCAGCGCCGGACGCCTTCAATATGCAGATATCTGGCCTGGGCAAATGTATAGCTGGAGAGCGGACGCAGATGCGCGTCATAGGTGTGGGTGGAGATTACAATCGGGTCCGACCCCGTAACAAGGAGCGAGTGGTACCACTTGCCGTCCTCGTTTCCAAGCTGGATGACATCCCCCAGCTGGATGCTGTCGGCATTTACTACGCTGGCAAACGGGCCGACCGACCGGTTTTGCGTCAGAAACCGATACAAAAACGGAACCCCGCTCCATGCGGCGGATCTGTCACGCGAGTTATTAAAGTACCAGCCGGTATCTTTTTGATAGTTCATAATGCCGCTTCCGGCGTAGATGCACTGGGAAATAAAATTTGTGCAGTCTCCGCCCATGCCGTCGAATGAAAAAAATCTCGGGTTGCGGTCAAACGCCCAGCGTTCCGCGTATTGGACAGCGCTGTCACGGCGGTAAGGGACAATCGTCATTTTGCTTCCTCCTTCGAATCGTATTACTGCATCCTACGCAGTTTGCTTGACTTTTGCAAATGATTCGATTAAAATTTAAATAGTACTGATTGCAAAAGACGAGTATCAAGGATTGTTTATAACCGTACGTGAAGTGGGGAAGCGGGTGAAAATCCCGCGCAGGGACGCTGCTGTGAGTGTGGAGTGAAGGCTTGTGATGCCACTGGGATGTTCTCGGGAAGGCTAGCCCGAGCAGAGAAGCATAAGCCAGAATACCCGTCCGTATGATGCAAACGAGGCTCTGCGTTTCCCCGGAGCGTTGATTTTTCAGGCGTACAGCCGTTTTTTTGCGCTGCATGCCGTCAGGTGAGAAATTTCAGCCATTCGGGAATGGATTCCGAATGGCTTTTCTGTTGCGCGGAAGGGATGTGAGGCGCTTTGCCGGACAGATTTGTGGTAAACGGAGGAAAAAAACTGCGCTGCGGTCATACCACCGGCTCGTGCGCCGCCGCCGCCGCAAAAGCCGCGGCGCTGATGCTTGCGACAGGCGCGGCGGTGGACCATGTTTCTATCCGTACGCCCAAAGGCGTTTGTCTGCGGCTCGAAGTCGAGGATGCGCATATATACGCTGGCAGTGCGGGCTGTGCTGTCCGGAAAGACGGCGGGGATGACATTGACGCAACGGACGGCGCGCTGATTTACGCGCAGGTTTCGCTGAACGGCAGCGGAGAAATTTCGGTGGACGGCGGAGAGGGAGTTGGCCGCGTCACGCGCGCGGGCCTTGACCAGCCTGTCGGCGCCGCCGCGATCAACCGCGTTCCAAGGCAGATGATCGTGCAAAGCGTCCGGGAAGTGCTCGCCGGGGCGTTCGGGCAGGACACCCGCCGGGGCGCGGATGTGACGGTATCTGTGCCGCGCGGGAAAGAAATCGCGTGGCAGACGTATAATCCCCGCCTTGGCATCGAGGGCGGAATCTCGATTCTCGGGACGACCGGCATCGTGGAGCCGATGAGCGAAGCGGCTCTGCTTGATACGATCCGCACAGAGCTGAACATGCTGCGGGCGGCATCGGACGCGCCGGTCCTTGTTACGCCGGGCAACTATGGGGAAGAATTTGCGAAGAAGGCGCTTGGCCTGAATCTGTCCCGCTCGGTGCTGTGCAGCAACTTTCTCGGCGATACGCTGGACTATGCGGCCTATCTCGGCTTTCAGGGCGTGCTGCTGGTTGGCCATATCGGAAAACTGGTCAAGCTGGCGGGCGGCATCTTTCAAACCCATTCCCGCGTTGCGGACGCAAGGATGGAGATTCTCGCGGCGCACGCGGCGGTGGCCGGCGCTTCTCAAGAACTGGTGCGGGAGCTGATGGACGCGCCAACAACCGACCGCGCGCTGGAACTCTTAAAACAGCAGGGCCTGGCCGAACCTGTGGTCGGCACATTGCTTCTTAAAATGGAAGAACATCTGCAACACCGGGCGGGGCGGATGCGGGCGGGAGTGATCCTGTTTTCCAGTCAATCCGGCATGCTGGGGCAGACGTCTGAGGCGCCGGAACTGCTAAAACAATTTAAAAAGCCGGAGGAACGTGCATGAGTGGTATTTTATATGGCGTGAGCGTAGGGCCGGGAGACCCGGAGCTGATGACGTTGCAGGCGGCCAGAATCCTCAAAACCTGCGATGTGCTTGCAATCCCGCGTTCTTCCGATGACAACGACAGGGTGGCTTATGAAATTGCCAGGCGTGCCGTACCGGAAATTTCCGGCTGTGAAAGGATTGAACTCGACATGCCGATGACGCGCGATCCGGAGAAACTGCGCCGCACACGATTGGCCGCCGTGGAACGTCTGACAGGGCTGCTTTCAGCCGGGAAGAAGGTTGCTTTCCTGACATTGGGAGACAGTTCGATCTATTCGACGTATAGCTATCTGCATAACGCCGTAAAGGAAAAAGGCTTTACTGCAAAGATGCTGCCGGGCGTCCCCTCCTTCTGTGCGGCGGCGGCCTGCCTTGGCGAAGGGCTGACCCGGCCCCACCTGCCGCTGCATATCCTGCCCGCCTCCTATCGCGGGCTGGAAGAGGGGCTGGACTGCTCCGGTACAAAAGTCCTGATGAAAGCCGGGAAATCTCTGCCCGCGGTAATAGAGCAGCTGCGTAAGCGCGGTCTGCTTTCGCATACGAAAATGGTGCAGCGGTGCGGGATGGAAGGCGAACAGGCATTCCAGTCGCTGGACGACGCGGATTTTTCTTCCGACTATTTTTCGATTGTGATTGTAAAAGACGGGGAGGCGCGCTGATGGTACATTTTGTAGGGGCGGGCTGCGGCGCGCCCGATTTGATCACTGTGCGGGGGCAGCGGCTCCTGCGGGAAGCCGACGTCATCATTTACGCGGGCTCGCTGGTAAACCCCGCATTGCTGGAAAATTCAAAACCCGGCTGTGAAATTTATAACAGCGCGCAGATGACGCTGGAACAGGTCATAGACACCGTCAAACAGGCGGAAGCCAACCGCAAAACAACCGTCCGCCTGCATACGGGCGACCCTTCCATTTATGGAGCCATCCGGGAACAGATGGACCTGCTGGATGAACTGGAAGTCAGCTGGGACGTCACCCCCGGCGTCAGCTCCTTCTGTGGAGCGGCTGCCGCGCTGGGCGCGGAATATACGCTTCCGGACGTTTCCCAGACCGTGATCATCACGCGCATGGAGGGCAGGACGCCGGTGCCTGAAAAAGAAAAAATCAGAAGCCTGTCGGCGCATCGCGCCTCGATGGCGGTCTTTTTAAGCGCGGGCATGACGGAGCAGCTCAGCGCACAGCTGATCGAGGGCGGATACAGCCCGGAAACCCCGGCCGCCATCGTCTACAAGGCGTCCTGGCCGGATGAAAAGCGGATTCTCTGCACAGTTGCTGAGATTCCGCAAAAAGCGAAAGAACACGGAATTTCCAAAACGGCGCTGATTCTGGTGGGGGAGTTTTTGGGCGGGGACTACGGGCGTTCCAAGCTGTATGACCCCGCGTTTTCCACCGGATTCCGGGAGGCGGAACGATGACGGTATCACTGATTGCGTTTTCCAAAAACGGTGCGGCTGTTATGAATGCCATAGCATGCTGCCTGTCTGACCGCGGGGAAACGGTATTGGACACTTATCTTCTGCATGAAAAATCAGCCGCGCAGCCATCCCTTCGGGAATGGACGGGACATGCGTTTGGCGGGGACGCCGTCATTTTTGTCGGAGCCTGCGGGATTGCGGTGAGGGCAATCGCACCGTTCATCAGGGACAAGCTGGAAGACCCCGCGGTGATCTGTGTGGATGAGCGGGGGCAATTTGTGATTCCGCTCCTGTCCGGCCATGTCGGCGGGGCGAACGCTCTGGCGGCCACGATTGCAAAAGCGGTCGGGGCAACGCCGGTTATTACGACCGCCACCGATGTGCAGGGCAGGTTCGCGGTCGACGTATGGGCGAAGGATTACGGGCTTCATTTATATGAACGGCAATATGCCAAGGAACTTTCCGCCGCGCTTCTGGATGGAAGAACGGTGGGGGTCTTCAGCGATTTCCTGATCGACGGGAGTCTGCCGGACGGGATGGCCGCCGCGGATTCCGGGAACCTCGGGCTTTGCGTCTCCTGGGATACGCAGGTGCAGCCGTTTTTCCATACGCTGCACGCGGTTCCCAGAACGGTAACGCTGGGAGTGGGCTGCCGCAGAAATGTTCCGGCAGAAGCATTTGAACACACGGTTCTCGACTGCCTGCGGCAGAACCATATCGCGATAGAGGCGGTGGCGTCGCTGGCAACGATTGACCTCAAATCAAATGAGCCGTGTATCCGCGCCTTTTGTGAAAAATACCGGCTGCCGCTTGTAACGGCTTCCGCGGAAACGCTGGCGGCTGTCGAAGGGGAGTTTACCGCTTCCGCGTTTGTGGGGAAAGTAACGGGCGTGGATAACGTCTGCGAGCGCGCTGCGGTGCTTGCGGGCGGAGGCCCGCTCCTGTTCCGGAAGCAGAGCAGGGATGCCGTGACCGTGGCGGCTTCGTCGCCCGATCGGAGGGTTTGTTTTACAGGAAAGCCGGAAGGGGTCTATCCATGAAAAAAATCTATGTTGTAGGACTTGGGCCGGGCAGTCCGGAAGAAATGACCCGGCACGCGGCGGCTGCGCTGGACGAAAGCGAGGTGATTGCGGGCTATGATGTGTATATTGATCTGATCCGGACACACTTCCCGGGGAAGACGTTCCTTTCCACGCCGATGCGGCGGGAAGCCGAACGGTGCCGCCTTGCGCTGGAACACGCGGCGGCGGGCGAGACCGTGTCGATGGTATGCAGCGGCGACGCGGGGGTCTATGGGATGGCGGGCCTGATCTATGA
>JAEXAZ010000025.1 GCA_023394255.1 Bacillota bacterium
CCTCTTTATCGAGCGAATTTTGCAGGTTCATCTCGATATCGCCCGCCGCTTCTTCCAGCACAGCAAGCGACACCGGCCGTTTTTCGCAGGCACGTACCATCCCACGCAACAGTTTTCCGGAATCGAACGCCTCCCTTGATCTGTCTTTTTTGATTACGACAAGAGGCGTGGTTTCAATAATTTCATAGGTCGTAAACCGCCGTTCACACTTCAGGCATTCGCGGCGTCTTCGTATGCGTTCGGATTCGTCGGTCGGTCGGGAGTCTATCACTTTGCTTTCCACATAACCACAAAACGGGCACTTCATTTTTGATTCCCCTTTAATCTCGGTAATCTTTCCTGCGTTTCATCATAGCATGATTTTTTCCTTATGACAAGGGAATTCTATGCGCCGGCAGTGCGGACCGCTTCAAAAAGATACTGATAACTGTCCTCAAGTTCATAGTAGTCGCCGTAATTATCCCGGTAGACCTCCAACACAAGGCCGCCGTCATACCCATACCGCTTTAAGCCTGCGATAAGACCTGCAAGGTTCAGAATCCCTTTTCCGACCGGCAGGCAGTCATGGTCCTCATCATGGTCGCTGATATGCAGATGAATAATCCTGTCCCCCATTGCATCCAGCATTTGCGCAACCGGATAGCCGGCGCGTACGCATTGCTTTGTATCAAGTACAAACCGCGCGCCTGGGAGGGCGTTTGCCATTGCGGTAAAAAACGCAGGGCAATAGCTGGCACACCTGGGGACATTTTCCTGCGCCACAGTGATCCCCATCGACCTTCCCGTCTCCGCCAGCTCTCCAAACATCTCAAAATAGCGGCTATATGGCTTTGTAGCTTCACGACGGTCGCCGTGCAGTACAAAAATTTTGGCGCCAAGCATATTTGCAGCATGAAAATAACGCTTATACAGTTCGAGCCCGTCCAAAGTCCTTCTACGGTATTCCGTAAAAAAAAGAAGCGGTTCAAGACCGGAAGTGAAAGGATGCACGGACAGAATTCTGGTCCCGCTGCGGTCGGCAACCATTTTCAGCTGTCTCGTGAATCCGTCTTCCAGTTCGCTTGGCGCATTAAAAAAAATTTCCGCTGCCTGCGCACCGAACGCGGATATGCGGGCAAGCGCCCGTTCTGTCAGTTCCGGATAAAAACAAGCGGTGGAAACCCCTGCCAACATAACCTCTACTCCTTTTGATCGTTATTTACAATTTATGATTCCCGAAAAACAGCAAGAACCTTTTTGATCAAAACTGAGCCGCCGGTATTACCGGCGGCTCAGTTTCAGTATCTCATCCTTATCTGGCCTTTTTTGCTGCTTTATGATCCTGCCAGGTTACCCACAGCGGGCCGGCAATGCAGATGGAAGAATATGCGCCTGCAATCATACCGACCAGCATCGGGAACGCAAACGTAATGATAGACTCCACATGGGACAGTAATGCAACAACGCAGACTGCGGCAAGCGCCAGCACAGTGGAAATCGTTGTATTGACGGATCTGGTAAGCGATTGATTAACGGAAGTATTCACCAGCTCATCCAGAGTCGTCTTGGCCCCCATTAAGCGCTTGTTTTCACGGATACGGTCATAGACGACAACCGTTGCGTTAATCGAATAACCCAGAATTGTCAAAGCTACCGCAATAAAGTTCTGGCTGATTGGGATGCGGAAAAACACAAACACCGCAAACACAAACATCACATCATGCAGCAGCGCGCACACCGAGAACACACCCGCTGACCAGCCTCCGATTTTGCGGAAGCGGAACGCGATGTAGATAATCATCAGCAAAGCCGCAGCAGCAACCGCCACCACACATTTGATAAAGAAATCATGCCCGATCGCGGGATCGACATTGTTTGTGGAAATTACCTGCACATTCTGATCCGCATAGTTCTCCTGAAGAGCGGCCGTAATCTCCTCCTGCTTTTCAGGGGTAATTCCCTCTTTCGAAGAAAGCGTGGCAACATAGTTGACTTTGCCGGTTTCCACATTCTCCTGTTCCTGCAGGGAAATGCTCTGTCCCAGGCTGTTTTCAATCACAGACTGGAAATCCGCTTTTTGGATTTCGCCATCAAACGAATAGGTTACCAAAGAACCGCCGCGAAACTCAATATCCAGTTCAACTCCAAAAATCAGCGCAACCAGCAAGGTGACGATGATAATTGTAGACGAGATAGTAAACCAGATCTTTTTACGTCCTACAATATTAATCATTTTTAGCACCCCCGTACAGCCACGCCTTCTTGAGCGGCTTAAACTTGGAGACCGATTTCAGCATCAGCCGGGAAGCCGTAACCCCCATCAGGAAGTTAAAGATAACGCCCACGATCAGCGTAAAGCCGAAAGAATAGATTGCGCCGGTCGCAGAAGGCCCGAACCATCTGAAGATGGCTGTGAACATTCTCGCGAACACCGATCCCGGAGGTCCGAACGCGCCCATCAGAACTGCCGCAACAAGCACCATGGTGATGTTACCGTCAAAGATTGCGGAAAAAGTCCTGTGGAAACCGGAATCAATGGCCCCGTCGAGTGTTTTGCCGACCTTCAGCTCTTCTTTGATACGCTCGGAAGTAATCACGTTGGCGTCAACGCCCATCCCGATTGACAGGATAATACCCGCAATACCGGGCAGGGTCAGCGTAAACGACGGGATATTCGGGAAGAATCCGGAAACGCAGGCGATCGAGCCCGCAATCTGGCCAACCAGCGCGATACAGGCAACGATACCGGGAATCCGGTACACAGCAATAATGAAAATGGCAACAAGTGCAAACGCGATCATTCCCGCCGTTACCATTGCGTCGCGCGCACCGAGACCCAGTGTCGGAGACAGGGAGCTGAAGTTCTCTGTCTGAAGTTTAAACGGCAGCGCGCCGCCGTTAATCTTATCCGCAAGGGATTTTGCCTCATCCGCGGTAAACCTGCCGGTAATCTGTGCTTCGCCGTTCGGAATCTGAGAGTTGACAGTCGGAGCGGAAATCATGGTATCGTCCATCCAGATGGAAATCTGCTGGCCGATCAGGCGGCCTGTTGCCTCCGAAAAAGCTTCTGCGCCGTCCTTGTTCAGCTTCAGGGAAACTGCGTACTCGCCGTTCTCGGAGTTTACGACGGCAGTCGCGGATTCCACCTGCCTGCCTTCCAGAATGGTGGGCCCGTCCTGATTTTCACGGAACGTAAGCAGAGCGGTTTCGCCCAGCTCCTTTACGGCGCTTTCGGGGTTAAAATTCGTTTCATCCGCTTTCCACGGGAAACGGACAATAATTCTGTCCTTGTTGTAATCGGTATAAACTTCGGAATCCGTGATGTTCTGGGAAACCAGCCTCACCTTGATTATGGATTCAGCCGCGGCCATTTCGTCATCGGTGGCATCATATCCTTCCGGCGGGCTGAACGTTACATCGACGCCTCCCCGGATGTCAATTCCCCAGCGGATGTCCCCCGCGCCCTTGATGTATGTCGTAGTGACATCCCCGTAGGACGCGTACAGTCCGAAGAATGACAGCGCTGTCAGCGCGATGATTAATGCCAAAATGACAAAAAACATCGACTTGCCAACTTTTTTCATCTGTTTGTCCTCCTTGTAACCATATCTGCCAACACAGCCAGCAACCGCAGGTTTCCGAACCGTTTCCTGCGGTTGACTATGGTTCTCTTTATGCCAAAGCGCACTGTTTTTCCCAATGCGGCACTTTTACAATTATATTGGAATCGACCCAAAAAGTCAATCCATTTCTTGCTGAAACAAGACCCTGTCCTTTTTTGCCGAACCCGGCAATTAAACGGACAGCTGAGCCCGTTCGCCAAGGATTTCCTGATTCGCCTCCAGCACAGGAGACACGAAATCGCGGATAAATTCATCCACCTGCTGGCTGCTGCGCCCGGTAAATCTGGCGGGGTCCAGGATGGCCTCAATCTCGCCGCGTTCCAGCCCGAAAGCGGGGTCCGCGCAGATGCGGGAGATCAGGTCATTTTCGCCGCCTTCCTCTTTAACCACCTTCGCGGCGGCAATCGAATGGACGCGCAGGCGTTCGTGCAGGTCCTGCCGGTCGCCGCCCTTTTTGACGGCCTGCATCATGATATCCTCCGTCGCCATAAATGGAAGCTCCCGCATCACCCGCTGATGGATGATCTTCGGGTAAACCACAAGGCCGTCACAGACGTTGAGCATGATCTTTAAGATCGCGTCGGCGGCGAGGAACGCCTCCGCGACCGCGATGCGCTTATTCGCGCTGTCGTCCAGCGTCCGCTCGAACCACTGGGTCGCCGCGGTAAATTCCGGATTCAGGGAATTCACCATGATGTAACGGGACAGCGCGGTAATCCGCTCGCTGCGCATGGGGTTGCGCTTATACGGCATTGCCGAGGAACCGATCAGCTGCTTTTCAAACGGCTCTTCCATCTCCTTGAAGTTCGCAAGCAGCCGCAGGTCATTGGAGAACTTGCCGGCGCTCTGCGCGATCCCGGCCAGCACATTCACCACATAGCTGTCGACCTTGCGGGAATAGGTCTGTCCGGATACCGGAACCACCGCCGAAAAGCCCATTTCCTTCGCAATATCTTCCTCCACCGCTTTGATTTTCGCGGTGTCCCCGTCAAACAGCTCCATAAAGCTGGCCTGCGTGCCGGTTGTCCCTTTGCTGCCGAGCAGTTTAAGCGAATCGATCCGGTGTTCAGCTTCCTCTAAATCCATCAGAAGTTCATTCAGCCACAAGGTGGCGCGTTTGCCGACAGTGGTCAGCTGCGCAGGCTGCAAATGGGTATAGGCAAGCGCGGGCATGTCCTTATAGCGGACGGCAAAATCCGCCAGAAGCGAGATGACATTGATTAGCTTTCTGCGGACGATGTTCAGGCCTTCCCGCATGATAATGATATCGGTATTGTCACCCACATAACAGCTGGTGGCGCCCAGATGGATGATCCCTTTCGCGTCGGGGCACTGCACCCCGTAAGCATACACATGGCTCATCACATCATGGCGGCATTCCTTTTCCCGCGCGGCCGCCACATCATAATTGATATCGTCGGCATGGGCCTCCAGCTGGGCGATCTGTTCCTCCGTAATCGGCAGGCCCTGCCGCTTCTCCGCCCTGGCGAGCGCAATCCAAAGCCTGCGCCACGTTTTAAATTTGTTGTCAGCCGAAAAGACATACTGCATCTCCTCGCTGGCATAACGCGTGCAAAACGGGCTTTCATACCTGTCATGCATGTCACTCATCAAAATCAACCTTTCCGCAGGGGCCGTCTCCCCTGTCCTGCAAAAATCAGCCGCCGATGCCGTTGCAACCGGTGTTCCAACAGCTCTGTGCATATTTATATAGTATAGCACAAAAGGCGGATGATTGAAACGCATCATCCGCCTTTTGTGTAAAAAATCCCAGATTTTCTTTACTTTTCAAGCAGCAGCTTTTCCACCGCCGCCAGTTCGGTGCACAGGCAAAGCAGCGCTACCGCCTGTTCCAGCTCGGGTACAGCCGGATAGGTCGGCGCAACGCGGATATTCCGGTCGCGCGGGTCAATCCCGTAAGGGAATGTCGCGCCGGCCGAAGTGAGCACAACGCCCGCGGATTTGCACAGGCCCACCACGCGCTTTGCGCATCCGTCCATGACATCCAGCGAAATGAAATAGCCGCCCTTCGGGTTCACCCATTCGGCGATGCCTTTTCCGGCGAGCTCGCGTTCGAACGCGCCGAGCACCGTTTCAAATTTCGGGCGGAGCAGTTGTGCCTGCCGGTCCATATGCGCTATAATGCCGTCAAGATTGCCGAAATACCGCGCATGCCGCAGCATATTGATTTTATCGAATCCGATGGTTTGAATGCTCATCAGCTTTTTCATCCGCTGCATATTATCCGCAGAACACGCAAATGCGGCAACGCCGGCGCCGGCATAGGAAATCTTGGAGGTTGAGGCAAAAATCATGACTCTGTCCGGATCGCCGGCTTTTTTGCATTCGTCCAGAATATTAAGTACCTGGTCGCGGTCGTCGGGATAAAGGTCATGGACGGCGTAAGCGTTATCCCACATGATCATGAAGTCCTTCGCCGCGGTTTTCATGCGCGCAAAACGGCGGACTGTTTCATCGGAGTAAGTAATGCCCTGGGGATTGGAATATTTGGGAACACACCAGATTCCCTTAATGCTCTCATCGGATGCCACCAGCCGTTCCACCTGGTCCATATCGGGGCCTTCCGCGGTCATCTCGACCGGGATCAACTCAAAGCCGAAACGCTCCGTGATCGCGAAATGGCGGTCATAACCCGGCGAAGGGCAAAGAAATTTTACCTGATCCAGCTTACACCACGGTGCAGCGCCTTTGCGCACGCCGTGCAGCATCATCTTGCCGACGGCGTCGTACATAATGGAAAGGCTGGAATTCCCGCAGACGAAAAGCTCGTCAAAGCTGACGCCCAGCATTTCACAGAAAATCGCCTTGCACTCCGGTATCCCGTCAAAATCCCCGTAGTTGCGACAATCGGAACCATCCGCCGATTTGAGGGAAGATTGGGAATTGAGCGTATCCAGCATGCCGCCGATCAGATCAAGCTGATCCCCGGCGGGTTTCCCGCGGGACATATCAAGGGAAAGCCCCCTGCCCTTCCAGTCTTCATAGCGCCGCATCAGTTCGCGGTGCAGATGCTCAAGTTCAACGTGCGATAGTTCCGAATACTGTGACATAGGTTGATACCCCCAAAGATTTGGTGCGTTTCCAGCCTGCTGAAACCGCCCTGTAAATTTCACAACACATTCCATGGAAACCTATTGGCCTGTGCCCGTTTCCACCTTACTTATATTATATGATAAAGTTCCATTTTGCAAGATGAATTTTTCAAACTTGCAAAATTCATCAAGTGATACGAAAAAAAAGCCAAAACGCAAAGCACTTTTTATCTGGATAGTACAGAAAAAACAGGAACATACCTGCGAACAGGCTGTTCCTGTTTTTATAATGGTTTGTCCAAATCAATTAATATTCCGCCGAACCGGTCGTCCTTGGGAACGGCAGCACATCGCGGATGTTGGAAATTCCGGTGATATACATAATCAGGCGTTCAAATCCGAGGCCGAACCCCGCGTGTTTCGCCCCGCCAAACCTGCGCAGGTCGAGATACCAGCTGTAATCTTCCTCTTTCAGCCCCAGTTCCTTCATGCGCGCAAGCAGCTGATCCAGACGCTCCTCGCGCTGGCTTCCGCCGATGATCTCCCCAATGCCGGGAACCAGCAGGTCCACCGCTGCAACTGTTTTGTTGTCATCATTCATGCGCATGTAAAACGCCTTGATCTCTTTCGGATAATCGGTCACAAAAACGGGCTTTTTCATGAGTTCTTCGGTCAGATACCGTTCATGCTCCGTCTGCAGGTCGCAGCCCCAGTAAACCGGGTATTGGAACCTGTCTTTTACTTTTTCCAGCATCTCAACCGCCTGGGTGTAGGTGACATGGGCAAAATCGGAATCGACGATATTATTGAGGCGTTCAATCAGACCCTTGTCATAAAAATTGTTGAAGAACGCCATCTCCTGCGGGCATTCTTCCAGCACATAGGATAGCACGTATTTGACCATGTCTTGTGCGAGCTGCATATCGTCTTCCAGATCGGCAAAGGCGATTTCCGGCTCAATCATCCAGAATTCGGCCGCGTGGCGGGCGGTATTGGAATTTTCGGCGCGGAAGGTGGGCCCGAACGTGTAAACGCTGCCGAACGCCAGCGCCATGCACTCGGCTTCCAGCTGCCCCGATACCGTCAGGCTGGTGGCTTTTCCGAAAAAGTCCTGTGTATAATCCACAGAGCCGTCCTCCTTGAGCGGCGGCGCCTTGGGGTCCAGCGTAGTCACCCGGAACATTTCCCCGGCGCCCTCGCAGTCGCTGCCCGTAATCAGCGGTGTGTGCGCATAAACAAACCCCCGCTCGTTAAAAAACCGATGGATTGCGAACGCGGCGACCGAACGCACACGAAAGACTGCCGCAAAGGTATTGGTGCGGGGGCGCAGATGGGCGATGGAGCGCAAAAACTCCAGGGAATGGCGTTTTTTCTGGAGCGGATAGTCGGGAGGGGAAATCCCCTCAATCTCCCCCGAAAGAGCGTGCACTT
>JAEXAZ010000031.1 GCA_023394255.1 Bacillota bacterium
ATGAAGCACAGCAGCGGGTTGCTGCTGGGAGGAATTTCGGCTGACATGGTTTCGGCGGCCGTTATGGTGCTAAGCGTTGCGGTGCTTGGTTTTCTGTATTTTACCGCGACGGAAAAAAGCCCGTGGCTGCTCTGTTTCCTGTTTATCCAGACGATTTTTATGTTTACGACCCGCATGCATGAGCGTTATCAGATTCCCGCCGTTTTGTTTTCGCTCCTCGCGTGCCTGCACCACCGCAGCAGGGAACTCTTCGCCAGTTACCTTGCTGTTACCGCAGTAACTTTCCTAAATCATTTTCTGGTTTTGGAATATGTCCTTTCCGGCAAGGCAATGCCCGGATTTTTCGAAGTCATCTGTGTGCTGATGTCCTATGTAAACCTGTTTGTATACATGACGACGGTTTATTTCACTGTGCGGCTGCTCTACCGCTACGGACATTTTCATTTTGCGGGCGCCTTCAAATGTGTTCTGCCGGAGAAATGGCGGAAATATGTTCCCGATTATAAAAACAGGCAAAGCAGCCATAAGCTATAAGATAAGGGTGAACTGAATGAATGTTTTTGCGCACATCACGATGGGAAGATATCTTTATTCCTACTTTAAAAAGAATCTGAACCTGGAGCTGGATAAGGCGACTTTTGTCCGATGGAATTTTCTGCCCGATATTGCGCCAAGCCTGCTGAAACTCTCCCATTTTAAAAAAGATATTTATGATCTTGTGATGGACAAAGCGGAATATCTGGCAACAGAGGGAGAATCCATGAGTACCCGGGAATACAGCAAGCAGCTGGGCATCCTGTGCCACTTTATGTCGGATTTCTTCTGCTATGCGCACGCCGAATATTTTGAAGGCAGCAAAATTGAGCATCTGAAATATGAACTGAAAATGCAGTTTTACGGGTATCGCAGGCGGGGCATGCTGCACGCGGTTGACCTGATTTCCAATGCCGCGGAAATTGACCGGTCTCTTGCCCTGTATGAACAGATTAACCTGCTGCACGATCAATACAGGCAGATGGAGCCTTCCTATGGTGTGGACTTTATCTATTCGATGACGGCCTGTGTTGATTTGGTAATGGATATGATGCCAAACCCTGCCGCTGTACCGGCAACTTAAAAAAGAAAAGGGTTCCGGATGTTTAGATCCGGAACCCTTTTTGAATCTGTTTACAGAACCTGATTTAAAAAGTTAATGGTACGCTGCTCTTTCGGGGAGCTGAAAATCTGCTCGGGAGTTCCCTGCTCCACGATCACCCCGGCGTCCATAAAGATGACGCGGTCCGCAACCTCACGGGCAAAGCCCATTTCATGGGTAACGACCACCATCGTCATTCCCGCGTCCGCCAGCTGGCGCATAACCGCCAGGACCTCGCCGACCATTTCGGGGTCCAGCGCGGAGGTCGGCTCATCAAACAGCATGATATCCGGTTCCATCGCCAGCGCCCTGGCGATCGCCACACGCTGCTGCTGCCCGCCGGACAGCTGGGCCGGATAGGCGTCGGCCTTGTCGGCCAGCCCGACGCGGGTCAGAAGCTCGGAGACCTTTTTCGCTGCGGCGGCCTTGTCCATCTTTTTGCGGTCAAGGGGCGCCATCATAATATTTTTCTGAACGGTCAGGTGCGGGAACAGATTAAACTGCTGAAACACCATTCCGATATTTTCCCGAATCTTATTGATGTCGGAAGCTTTGTCGGTGAGCACAAATCCGTCTACCATAACCTCGCCGGAAGTGGGTTCCTCCAGCTTGTTCAGGCAGCGCAGGAAGGTGCTTTTGCCGGAGCCGGAAGGCCCGATCATGCAGACGACCTCTCCGTCTTTTACATCCAGGTCGATTCCGCAAAGCACGTCCAGCTTTCCGAAGCTTTTATGTAAATTTTTAACGCTTACCTTTGCCATACGAAATCTTCCTTTCGATCAGTTTGGAAATCCTTGAAAGGATCGTGATAGTCACCAAATAATAGAGGGCCGTAATCGACCATATTTTGAACGATTCAAAGTTGACCGCGACAATCAGCTTGCCGGTCTGGGTCAGTTCTCGCAGGCCGACTACCGAAATGATGGAGGTATCTTTCAGCGTGATGATAAACTGGTTGACCATTGACGGGATGACAATTTTAACCGCTTGAGGAAGAACAACTTTCGCCATGGCGTGGGAATAAGGGAGCCCCAGGCTGCGGGCGGCTTCCATCTGTCCGGAATTGACCGCTTCAATGCCGCCGCGGAAAATCTCCGAGAGATAGGCGCCCGCGTTGAGCGAAAGCGTAATGATCCCCGCCGTATCCGCGCTCATGCGGACGCTGAGCAGCTGCGTCATTCCGAAATAGATAAAGAATACCTGCACCAGCACAGGCGTCCCGCGGATAACATCAATATAAACCTGCGAAATAAAATTCAGAATCCTGCTGCGGGAGATCTGGAACAGACAGGAGATCAGCCCAAGGACGGTTGCAAAAACCAACGAAAAAAGCGTGATTTTGATTGTTATGCCCCAGCCAACCAAAAAACGGGGGAAAGTCGATATAAGCAATTCAAAAAAGGCCACAGAGACCGCCCTTTCTCCAGCGACGAAATGGAACTGCATCCGCCATCCTCAGCCGCTGGATGATGAACGGACAATTACGCATCCGAACAGGTTGTCCGGATGCGTAATTTCATGCTGTTTAGATTTAATTATACTTATTTTGCAATGTATGTGTCAAGGATTTCTTGATATTTACCGTTATCTTGCAAATTTTTCAGTCCATCATTAAACATTTTGAGCAGTTCGGTATTTTCTCCCTTGGAAACAGCAAACCCATAAGAGGAGCCCTGCTCCTTTTCCGTGACGATTTTCAGGCCGTTGCCCTGGGTAACGCCGTAGCCGAGCACCGGATAGTCTTCAAAGCACGCAACGGAGTTGCCGGCTTTCACGTCTTCGTACATATTTGCGGAATCATCAAAGGTAGTGGTGGTGAAGCCGTACTGGTCTTTGATGGACTCTGCGAAGGTTGCGCCTTCGGTTCCGACCTTGATCGCGACATTTTTGCCTTTCAAATCCTCATAGGATTTGATGGTCTCGTCGGCGGCGGCAATACCCATTACCACGCCGGAATCAAAATAAGGCTCGGAAAAATCGAATTTCTGCTTGCGCTCGTCCGTGATGCTCATACCGGCGATGACGCCGTCACACTGTTTGGCTTCCAGCGCGGTGACCGCGGCGCTGAAACCGAGCGACTGCACTTCATATTTGAAGCCCTGGTCTTCCGCGATGGCGGCGAGCAGGTCCATATCGATTCCGATTTTTTGGCCGGAAGCGTCTTCAAATTCGAACGGTGCGAACGTCGTGTCCGTGGCGATAAGATAGGTCTTGTCGGAATCCGCGGCAGGGGACGCGTCGGCGGCCGCCTCGGAAGAAGCAGCGTCAGACGGAGCCGCCTCGGAAGAGGGCGCGGGGGTTTCGTTCTTCGCGCCGCACGCAGCGATGGAAGCGGACATTGCAAGTGCCAGAGAGAGAGCCAGAAGTTTGTTTATCCTTTTCATTGTTTTTCCTCCTATTGTGTAGACTCGTTTTGGGTGGACCTGCGTGCAGGAAAACACGTGAAATCCTGCAAACAGATTTGTACATAAGACCCATTATCTGGAATCCAGCATTTTATATTGTAGCAGGAAACAAGGCGTTTTGTCAATCCCTGCGTGGATTTGCAAAGGGCGGTCCCGACAATCAAAAAAGGAGCGGATCTTTTTAAAAAGTGCAACTGGTGCAAGCGGCGGATGCAAGCGGAGTGCCGTTATCAGGCAGATTGGCCGTTTTAGGGGAAACCTGTATTTTCTTGTCGAAACGGTTATCCGCCTGCAGGGCAAACCGTGATAATATTCAAAACAGATTGATCAAACCGGCAAAAAAATGGAAATTCTGTAAATTCGAATCAGGGGAAGTGCTTCTAAAATGAGGACGATTGTGTGCCATAGACGGATATTGGAAGAATAAGTTGTAAAATTTTTGTGATCAATTTTATTAATATTGTCTAATTTATTGCCAAAAATACTAAAAATTAAAAATTATGGTTATATAATAGGTATATATATTTGCAAAATCTGAAGAATTTATGAATATTTCTAAAACTCAGTAGGTTTGGATATAGATGATTGGCGAAAAAAGCAATGGATTTTACATAAAAATTGCAATATACTTTTTAAAAGCGTATGATGATTTAAAGCGCTAAGCAACATGAAACCACATCCGCTGAAATTAGGAGGAAAGAATATGAAAAAGTTTTTTGCTGTGGCACTCGCTGCCGTCATGGCCGCGACAACCTTCGCGGGTTGCGGCGCCAAGACGGAAACACCTTCATCCGAGGCCGGGTCCGAAGCCGCTTCTTCCGGGGCTGCATCTGAAGCCGCATCCGGAGAGACGATTAAAATCGGCTGCCTTGCTCCGCTGACCGGAGAGGTTTCCACTTACGGAATTGCCGCTTCCAACGGAATTAAAATGGGTATAGACGAAATCAACGAAAACGGCGGCATCGGCGGAAAGCAGATTGAACTGATCACGCTGGATGAAAAAGGCGACCCGACTGAAGCTGTCAACGCCTACAACAAGCTGGTTGACCAGGGAATCGTCGCCCTGATCGGCGACGTCACTTCCAAGCCCTGCCTGGCTGTCGCAGAAGTTGCGCTTCAGGACAATATGCCGATGTTGACTGCTACCGGAACCGCCGAGGATATTACCAAGGTCGGAGAAAATGTGTTCCGCACCTGCTTTATGGACCCGTTCCAGGGCCAGATTATGGCGACTTTTGCCGCCGATAACCTGAGCGCGAAAAAAGTGGCCGCCATCTTCGATACCAGTTCCGACTATTCCAAGGGCCTTGCGGATTCGTTTAAAGCGCAGGCTGAGTCGAAAGGCCTGGAAGTGGTTGCGTTCGAGGGCTATGCTGCTGCCGATACCGACTTTACCACACTGCTGAACAAGGTCATCGCGACTGCTCCGGACGCCCTGTTCGTTCCGGATTACTACGGCGACGTTTCCCTGATTCTTGACCAGGCCCGCACCGCCGGTTATGAAGGCGCGATGCTCGGCGGCGACGGCTGGGACGGCGTGCTGTCCACTCTGCCTGCCGACAAGCTTTCCGTTGCGGACAACGGCTATTTCTCCAACCACTATTCCGCTGCCGACGAAGCCGCCGCGAAGTTCCTGGAGAAATACAAGGCTGCCTTTAACCTTGACGGCAATGCGTTTGCCGCCCTCGGCTACGACTCCGCTTTCATCATGGCGCAGGCGATTGAAGCTGCCGGCTCCACCGACAGCCAGGCAATTGTAGACGCTTTGAAAGGAACCGAATTTGACGGCGTAACCGGCCACATCACCTTTGATGAGAACGGCGACCCGATCAAGAGCGTAGCGGTTACCAAGTTTGTGGACGGCAAAGCGGAGCTTGCTGCGAAAGTAGAAGCGTAATCTCAGCTTCCGGAAACCATCAATAAGGATATTTGCCGCAGGGCAGAGCAGACCGCTCTGCCCTTTTGGTGAATTTTCGGGGAAGTTGAAAAAAGGAGAAATCTGCCGGGTTTCAGAAGCGTTGAGAATGGCGCGATGCCCGAAAATACAGGGAAAGGCGAGGGGCACATGGACTTTGTACTATTTATCAAGCAGGTCATCAACGGTATCCAGGTGGGCAGTGTGTATGCACTGGTGGCCTTGGGATACACTATGGTGTATGGCATTGTGAAGCTGATCAATTTTGCGCATGGGGACTTTATTATGGTAGGAGGCTATGTGGCAGTCTTCTTTATCCCGTTTTTGCTGAGTATGGGAGTCCCGGCATGGGTAAGCGTCGTTGCTTCCGTTGTTGTATGCGCGTTGATCGGCGTACTAACTGAGAAAATTGCGTACAAACCCCTGCGCGGAGCTCCGAGTCTTTCTGTGCTGATTACCGCAATCGCGGTCAGCCTGTTTTTGGAGAACCTGGCGCTTTTGCTGTTTTCTTCCGCGCCGCGTCCCGTCAGCAACGTGTTCAATATGCAGCCCGTAAACGTGGGCCCCGTGCAGTTTTCCGGCATTTCCGTGATTACAATTGTACTGTCGCTGGTCATTATGGCTGCGCTTCAGCTCTTCATCAAAGGCACGCGTATGGGTAAAGCGATGCGCGCTGTTTCGGAAGACGGCAAAGCGGCGATTTTAATGGGCATCAGCACAAACCGCACGATCTCCCTGACATTTGCGATCGGTTCCGGCCTTGCCGGCATTGCGGCGGTCATGTATTGCGCGGCATATCCCCAGGTGCAGCCTTATATGGGCACCATGCTGGGGCTGAAAGCCTTTGTCGCCGCTGTTCTGGGCGGTATCGGAAGCATCCCCGGCGCGATGCTCGGCGGGATTTTGATCGGGCTTGTGGAAAGCATGACCAAGGGGTATATTTCTACTCAGCTCGCGGACGCGGTCGTCTTTTCCATCCTCATTATCGTTCTGCTGGTGAAGCCGACCGGCATCTTCGGTAAGAACGTCGGCGAGAAAGTGTAGGTGTTACCAGTGAAAACAAAAAAAGAAGTTTTTCGTTCCTATCTGGTGAACCTGATCGCGGTTGTTTTGATCTTCGCGCTGCTGTTGGTTGCGAGCAGTCAGGGTTTGATTAACCGTTACATCAGCGGCATTGTGATGACAATCTTTATCAATATCATTCTGGCGATTTCCCTGAATATCGCGACAGGATTTTTGGGGCAGATCGCGCTGGGACATGCCGGTTTTATGTCTATCGGCGCTTACAGCGCCGCGCTTCTTGTGAAATACGCGCAGGACAGTCTGGGCATCACGCTGCTGGTCAAAGGCACGCCTACGGCTGCCGGAACGGCCTGGTTTTTAATTTCGCTGGTTTTCGGCGGCCTGATCGCGGCATTCTTCGGGCTGGTGGTCGGTATCCCGGCTTTGCGGCTCAAGGGCGATTATCTGGCGATTATCACCTTGGGGTTCGGCGAGATTATCCGGGTTTTGATCGAGAACCTCTCTTTTACGGGCGGCGCGCAGGGCCTGAAAAAAATCCCTAAGCTGGCAACGCTGAATGTGGTTTACATTGTCATGATTC
>JAEXAZ010000064.1 GCA_023394255.1 Bacillota bacterium
GGGCAAGACCAATCTGATTGAGGCTGTCTGGCTGTTTACCGGGGCGAAAAGCTTCCGCGGCGCGCGTGACAGCCAGCTCGTCCGCTTTGAGCGGCCGCAGGCAAAACTGGAACTGGAGTTTGTTTCCGAAGAGCGCGCCCAGACAGCGTCGATCACGGTTGAGTCGCGCCGTTCGGCGCAGGTCAATGAAATCCCGCTCAAATCCCCGGCGGAACTCGCCGGAAAATTCTGCGCCGTGGTTTTTTCCCCGGTTCATCTGTCCCTCGTCAAGAACGGACCGCAGGAAAAGCGGAGGTTTATTGATACCGCGGTCTGCCAGATGAAACCCCGGTATATTCACATCCTCAGCCAGTACAACAGGGTGCTGGATCAGCGGAACCGTCTGCTGAAAGATCTTGCTTACCAGCCCGCTCTTCTGGATACATTGGACGTATGGGACGCAAGGCTTGCTTCTTTTGCAGCAGTGCTGATCAAAACGCGGGCCAGCTTTCTCAGAAGGCTGCTCCCCTATGCGCAGGAGGTCTATGCGGGGATTTCCCGGGAAAAGGAAACACTGGATTTTTTCTACCAGTCATCGCTTTCCTGTGATCTTTCCGCTGATATCCCCGATCTCGAACAGCAGGTGCTCGGATGTCTGCGCGACACAAGGCAGGAGGACATCCGGGCGCGCGTCACCTGTAACGGTCCCCACAGGGACGACATGGAGATTACGCTCAGCGGCAGCAGTGTGCGGCTGTTTGCTTCCCAGGGGCAGCAGCGGAGCTGCGTGCTTTCACTCAAGCTTGCGGAATGCGAATTGATCCGCGAAACCATCGGGGAATATCCGGTGGTGCTGTTGGATGACGTTATGAGCGAGCTGGACGAATCCCGGCGGGATTATCTGCTTAACCATCTGCGGGGCAGGCAGGTCCTGATCACCTGCTGTGACGAGAAAGATTTCAGAAACCTTGGACAGGGCCTCGGCGTGCGGCTGGAAAACGGCGCCGTTGTTTCCTGCAAACGATACTGAAACGGGAGGAAAACGCATGTATCTTCATCTTGGGCAGGAGACGGTGGTGCGTACAGACGATATTATAGGAATTTTTGATTTGGAAAACACCTCGATCTCCAAGATTACCAAGGAGTTTCTCGCCAAAGCCGAACAGGCCGGGCGGGTGATCAATGTGTCCTATGAACTGCCGAAATCCTTTGTCATCTGTACCTGCAAAAGAAAAACCGCCGTCTATATCACGCAGATTTCTTCCGCCACGCTGCGCAAGCGCGCGGGATTTATTGAGGGGATCGCTAATATTGACCGTTAGACGGGATCTTTTACCAATGAGCTTATAAACTTCCCCCGGCTCTGCCGGCGGAGCTTTTGAAGATAGCCTAAGAGAGGAGTACAAACGTGGAGAACGCACCGCAAATTCAAAATTACGATGAAAATCAAATTCAGGTTCTGGAAGGGCTGGAGGCGGTTCGGAAACGTCCGGGCATGTATATCGGTTCTACCGGGCCGCGCGGGCTGCACCATCTGGTCTACGAAATTGTGGACAATTCCATCGATGAAGCGCTGGCGGGCCACTGCGATAAAATTACGGTGGAGATTCTGCCCGGCGAAATCATCCGGGTAACGGACGACGGCCGCGGAATTCCGGTCGGCATCCAGAAACAAACCGGCCTGCCCGCCGTCACCGTTGTTTTCACCATCCTGCACGCTGGAGGAAAATTCGGAGGCAGCGGCTATAAAGTGTCCGGCGGCCTGCACGGCGTGGGCGCATCGGTCGTCAATGCGCTTTCCGAATGGCTGGAGGTAGAGGTCTGCGACGGCAGCCACTGTTATTTCCAGCGGTTTGAACGCGGCAAGGAATGTGAACCGCTGAAAATCATTGATCAAGCGGAAACCACTGGCACACGGATCACTTTTAAGCCCGATGCGGAAATTTTTCAGGAAACGACCGAATTTGATTATGAAACGCTGCTTACCCGTCTGCGGGAACAGGCTTTTTTGAACGCGGGCGTTTATATTGTGTTCAGAGACCTGCGCGCAACGGAACCGAAAGAAAACGACCTGCATTACGAGGGTGGTATCCGCAGTTTCGTGGAGCATATCCACCAGCGCAAGGCGCAGGAAACACTGCATGACGAGGTTATCTACATTTCCTCACAGGATGGCGATAACACCGCCGAGGTAGCGATGCAGTATAACGACAGCTATAACGAGCTGATCCTTTCTTTTGCGAACAATATTCACACAACCGACGGCGGTACCCATGAAGCGGGATTTAAAGCGGCCCTGACGCGCGTCTTTAATGATTACTGCCATAAATACAATATTCTTAAAGACAGCGAAAAGCTGTCCGGAGAGGACGTGCGCGAGGGGCTGACAGCGATTGTCTCGGTTAAGCTTACCGACGCGCAGTTTGAAGGACAGACCAAGGCCAAGCTGGGCAACACCTCGATGCGCACTTTGGTAGACAGCATGGTCAGCGAAAAACTGACGACTTATTTTGAAGAAAATCCCGCCGTTGCGCGCGCGATCATGGATAAATCGCTGACAGCCTCCCGCGCACGCGAAGCTGCCCGCAGGGCGAGAGAACTGACCCGCCGCAAGTCGGCGCTGGAAACCGCCGCCCTGCCCGGAAAGCTGGCCGACTGCTCTCAGCAGGGGCGCGACGGGACTGAAATTTATATCGTCGAGGGAGATTCCGCGGGCGGCTCCGCAAAGATGGGGCGCGACCGGAAATTCCAGGCGATACTTCCCCTTTGGGGAAAGATGCTCAATGTGGAGAAAGCGCGGCTTGACAAAGTTTACGGCAATGAAAAGCTGATGCCGATCGTCACAGCGCTTGGAACGGGGCTCGGCGATGAGTTTGATCTCAGCAGGCTGCGTTACGGGAAAATCATCATCATGGCCGATGCCGATGTCGACGGCTCCCATATCCGCACGCTGCTGCTTACGTTCTTCTACCGGTTTATGCGTCCGCTGGTTGAGGAGGGGCATGTCTGCATCGCGCAGCCGCCGCTCTTTAAAGTGAGCCGCGGCAAGCAGGTGCGCTACGCGTTTTCAGATAAGGAACGCGATCAGTACACCAAAGAGCTTTGCCCTGAAGGCAGCGGGAAATGTGATGTCCAGCGCTATAAAGGTCTTGGCGAGATGGACCCCGAGCAGCTTTGGGAAACGACCATGAACCCCGAAAACCGTACCATGATCCGTGTGGAGCTTTCCGACGCGGTTAAGGCTGACGAGACCTTTACCATCCTGATGGGGGATAAAGTTGCCCCGCGCAAGGAGTTCATTGAACAAAACGCACAGTATGTGCAAAATCTGGATATTTAAGGAGGGACGAAATGGAGGATTTGGAGACTACAGGAAGCGGTTCCCCTCTTTTTTCGCTCACATTCCGGATCCCGCTGGAGGACTATATCCGGTTTCATCTGGTCATCGGTGCGGAAAACGAAAAAAAGGGAAGGAAAAAAACGGTCTTGCTGGGATGGACGGAATTTGTAATCGGCATTTTGCTGCTGGTTGCCCTGTTTGTCAGCGACGTCCAAAACGGCCTGTTTTTCTATTTCGTGATCGCCCTCATGATTCTCATGGGGCTTTACAGCATCACCTACTACCGTTTTTTTTACCGCAAATCACTCGAAAAGGTACTTGCGAAGCAGCACGCTTCCACCCCTTATCTGCAAAGCAATATAACAATTGATCTGTACGAAGACAAATTGACCGAACATGTGGAGGATAAGCAGGCGGATACACCGTGGAGTGCGATCCACGAGATAAAAAGCACCGATGCGCTGCTGCTGCTGATGCTCGATACGAAACGGTGCCTGCTGATTCCGAAAGGCCAGCTTTCTTTGGACGAACTGGAAAAACTCGAAAGCCTGCTGGACGAAGTCAGTGAAAAATATGGAAAGCCGAGGTATGCGGTGTGAACGAGCAGGAAAAAAATGAAGGGGTGGCATTTTCTTTTGACAGCAGCGCGGAGGATTTTTACGAGGCGGCCTGTGCGGTTGACCGCAAGAACCGGTCGGAGACCCGCAGGAATCTTGAAAGTGCCGCGCTTGTGATTGTGTTTTTTATGTACCTTCCTCCGCAAAACCTGCTGCACTGGGCAATGCTGGCGCTCTGCGTGGCAATCGGGTTGCTGCTTTGGAAATATCCCGATTATACGAACCGCAAATTTGCCGGGCGCAAAGCGGCCGCTTCACCGCGCTTTGAAATGGCCGTCACGGACGAAAAGCTTGAATTTTATGACGGCCAAAGCCGCGAAACCATCCGGTTTGAGGAGGGATGCGCGGTCTATCATTACCGCGGCGTTCTGGCGGTGAACTGGGATAAAAACCGATTAATAGCGATTCCGCTTTCCCGGCTGGATGAAGAAACCGCCGGGAAACTGACTGCCCTTTTGAAAAGCGGCCTTGGAGAACGATACGAAACAGTTTCAGATAAACGAAACACGGGAGGGCTGTTTTTCCGCAAAAAAAGCTGACGCGCAGGCGTGCCGCTTTTTACAGACATGACAAGTTTGAATCCAGGAGATGAAGCAGATGAACCGCAAAGACGATTCGTCCGTCAAGGACGAGGCCTTTGATCAGGAATTGATTGAAAAACGCATTCACCATATCGATATTGAGAACGAGATGAAAAAATCCTTTCTGGATTATTCGATGTCGGTCATCGTAAGCCGCGCACTTCCCGATGTGCGTGACGGGCTGAAACCCGTTCACCGCCGCATCCTGTATACGCTGCATGAAAACGGGCTGACGCCCGACAAGGCTTACCGCAAGTGCGCCGATACGGTAGGTTCCGTGCTGGGACGCTATCATCCGCACGGAGACGCATCGGTTTATGACGCGATGGTACGTCTTGCGCAGGATTTTTCAATGCGCTATCCGCTCGTGGACGGACACGGAAACTTCGGCTCGGTGGACGGGGATCCGCCCGCGGCCTATCGATACACCGAAAGCCGCATGAGCAAAATTTCCCTTTCCCTGCTGACAGATATCGATAAGGAAACAGTCGATTTTATGCCAAACTACGACGACCGTCTCCAGGAACCGGTCGTCCTGCCCTGCCGCTACCCCAACCTGCTGGTCAACGGCTCTACGGGCATTGCGGTCGGCATGGCCACCAATATTCCGCCCCACAACCTGGGGGAAGTCATCGACGCGGTGGATCTGCTCATCGATAACCCCGAGGCTACCCTCGAAGATCTGATGCAGTTCATCAAGGGGCCGGATTTCCCCACCGGCGGCGTCATCATGGGCCGCAGCGGAATCCGCGCCGCTTATGCGACCGGACGCGCGCGCCTGACCCTGCGCGCCAGAACGGAGATTGAGGACCTGGCCAACGGCCGCCAGCGCATTATCGTCACTGAGATCCCCTACATGGTCAACAAGGCACGCCTGATTGAAAACATTGCCGATCTCGTAAAGGAAAAGCGAATCGAGCAGATCTCCGACCTGCGCGACGAATCCGACCGTGACGGCATGCGCATTGTCATTGAACTCAAACGCGACGCGAACGCGCAGATTGTTCTGAACCAGCTGTATTCTTACAGCCAGCTGCAGGATACCGTCGGCGTCATCATGCTCGCGCTGGTGAACGGCGTGCCCAAGGTTATGGGGCTCAAAGAAATGCTGGTTCACTATGTCGATTTCCAGGGAGAGATCATCACCCGCAGGACAAAATATGATCTGCGCAAGGTGAGGGAACGGGAACATATCCTGGAAGGACTCAAGCTCGTCTGCGACAACACGGACGAGGTCATTTCGATCATCCGTAAATCCAAAGACCAGCCGGACGCGAAGGTAAACCTGATTGCCCGCTTCGGCGTCACCGAGCTGCAGGCGTCCGCCATTGTGGCGATGCGTCTGGGACAGCTTTCCGGTCTTGAGCGCATCAAGATTGAGGAGGAATTGGCCGAAATCCTTAAAAAGGTGGCGGAATACGAGGAAATCCTCGGCGATTACAGCAAGGTTATGGCAATCGTGAAAAACGAGCTGAAAGAGATTAAATCCAAATTCTCTGATGAGCGGCGCACGGAAATCGTCTCCGTAAGCGGCGAGGTCGACATCGAGGATCTCATTCCCGTGCAGGACTGTGTAATCACGCTGACGCATTTCGGCTACATCAAGCGCCAGCCTTTGGATGTCTATAAAGCGCAGCGGCGCGGGGGCCGCGGCGTTGCGGGCATGACCCAGCGTGAGGAGGATTTTGTGGAGGAGCTGTTCATCTGCTCCACCCACGACTATATCATGTTCTTCACAACGAAAGGGCGTTGCTTCAGGCTCAAGAGCTATGAGATCGCGGAGGGCTCCCGTACGTCACGCGGCACCAATATTGTGAATTTGCTCCAGATAGACCCGGACGAAAAAGTGTCCTCAATGATCAAGGTCTCCTCTTATGACGATGAGCACTATCTGGTTATGGTAACCCGCAAGGGTATCATCAAGCGCACCGAGCTGACCGCTTACCGCAATGTCCGCCGGATGGGGCTGATTGCCATCGGGCTGGACGAGGATGACGAACTTGCGTGGGTACGCCAGACGGACGGCGGCAGCGAATTGATCGTCGCCACCAAAAACGGTATGGCCATCCGGTTTTCCGAGCAGGACGCGCGCCCGCTCTCCCGCACGGCACGCGGCGTAAAGGCAATTACGCTGGACGAGGGCGACCAGGTTGTCGATATGGCCCGTGTGCGTCCGGGCGCTACGATGCTGACGGTCTCCGAAAGCGGCCTGGGCCGCCGCAGCGAGCTTGACCAGTACCGCATCCAGAGCCGCGGGGGCAAGGGCATCCGCAACTACTATACCGATAAGAACGGGCCGGTTGCGGGCGTCAAGATGGTCAATGAAGACGACGATATTATCATGATTTCCGATGACGGCGTCATTATCCGGATTCAGGCCGCTGAAATCACAGTCCAGTCCCGTTACGGCGGCGGCGTGCGCGTCATGCGTATCGGCGAGGGAGGCCGCGTAGTTACGCTGGCCCGCGCCCCGAGGGAGGAAGAGGAAGACGATTCGGAGGAAAATCCGGAAGATAATCGGGAAAACGATTCCCAATCTGTTCCGGAGGGCGAAAATCAGGAAGAGTCCATGTAATTTTTATCCAGTTACGGCAAAACAGGCAGTCGGAAAAACCATCCGGCTGCCTGTTTTGCTGTTGAAAACCGTCTAATTTCACCAAATCCTGCGGGACATACTATACAAAGAACTTCTCGTAAAGTATAATGAAATCTGTGAATGTAAAAAGTATGTCAGGAATGTGAAAAAATTTGATTACGAGTGGTGTTGTAAGTGAGTGTATTTGGGGTAATCAGTATGTTCGGCGGACTCGCGCTGTTTCTTTACGGCATGTCGCTGCTCGGGACTGGACTGGAGCGTGCTTCGGGCGGAAGGCTCGAACAGACGCTGGAAAAACTGACGGATACTGTATTTAAGGGAGTTCTGCTGGGTGCGCTTGTGACGGCGGCCATCCAGTCTTCTTCGGCTACCACCGTCATTGTTGTGGGACTTGTAAATGCCAAAGTGCTGAAGCTGCGCAATGCTATCGGCGTCATTATGGGCGCCAATATTGGAACTACGATTACCGCCCATATCCTGCGTCTGGGCGGTTCCGAGTCAACCGGTTTTTTGATGGCATTTCTCAAACCGGCAACCATCGCCCCGCTGGCGCTGATTGCCGGTGTTTTGTTGTTCCTGTCGTCTAAAACGGACCGCCGGCGCGATGTGGGGCAGATTCTGCTTGGCTTCGGCATCCTGTTCACCGGTATGTTTACGATGGAAGCGGCTGTGAAGCCGCTGGCAGGTTCCCCGGCTTTCGGGGCGGCATTCACCGCGTTCGGTGATATTCCGCTGCTTGGTGTTCTGGTGGGCGCGGTGGTCACCGCGGTCATTCAGTCTTCTTCCGCGTCCGTGGGCATCCTGCAGGCGCTCACGACCACCGGGCAGATTACGTTTGCCATGGCGTTTCCGATCATTATGGGCCAGAATATCGGAACGTGTATCACGCCGGTCCTTGCATCGATCGGCGCTTCCAAAAACGCAAAGCGCTCCGCCTGCGTCCATGTGACGTTCAATGTGATCGGAACCGTTATATTTTTCATCATGGGGTATACGGTTCAGTCCATATATCCCCTGCCGTTCTGGAATCTCCCGATTGACAAAGGCGGTATTGCGAATTTCCACACGGTGTTCAATATCGCTGTTACACTGATGTTCATCCCTTTGGCCGGCGTGCTTGAAAAAATTGCCTGTGCCATTGTGAAGGACCGCTCCCATGGATCGGAAACGGAAGGAACGGCGCCCTTCACTTTGGATGACCGCCTCCTGGTTGCTCCCGGCCTTGCCGTGGAGCATACCCGCGAAGCGGTAGTCCGGATGGGCGAACTGGCACGCGGGAATTTTATCAGCGCGGCTGGCCTGATGAGGAATTACGACGAAAAAGAATTTGAACATATCAACGAAAACGAAGATCTGGTGGACAAGTTGGAGGACAGCGTGGAAACTTACCTGCTGAAACTGTCCCACCGGGAACTTTCCGAAAGCGACAGCCGTTCGGTTTCCGAGCTGCTGCGGACCTGCGGGGAATTTGAGCGCATGGCCGACCATGCGCTCAATGTTGCGGAAAGCGCACAGAGGCTGAAGAAGAGCAAATCGGAATTTTCCAAAAAGGCGGCGGAACAGCTTGGCGCGATCAGCGAGGCGGTCATCGAAATTATGGATCTTGCGATTGATGCTTTTAAAACCCGCAATTTCACGGCGGCGGGCAATATTGAGCCGCTGGAGGAAGTCATCGATGTCATGGAGCAGACCCTCAAGGACCGGCATATTGAGCGTCTCCGCAAAGGCAAGTGCACCGTAGACGCCGCGTTCCCGTTTGTCGAAACCCTGTCCGATCTGGAACGGATTGCCGACCATTGCTCCAACGTGGGCGTTTCGGTGCTGACCTATGACAGTGATCAGAATGTGATCGACCGACATGACTACGTGCACAAACTGCATAAGGGGCAGACGGAAAACTATCTGGACAAATATACGGTTTACAGTACGAAATATATTTCCCGCATTAAAAAATAGACAAATAAAAACCCTGTCCGGTTTTCCGGACAGGATTTTTACTATTCCACGGGAATATAGGGCAGATCAAATTTTGAAATTTCCAATCCCTGATCGCGTACCTGATCGATCAGTTGCCCGAGGATTGCCGCATTGTCACGGCTTACGGCATGAAGCAGATAAATGGCGCCTTCGTGGATGTACTCGGTGGTCCGGGCAAGCGCTTTCTCCTCACCGGGCTGGTTGTTGGGGTCCCAGTCGGAATAGGCAAAACTCCAAAGCACGGTGGTATAGCCCATCTGCTGTACCATGGCAAGCGTCTGTTCACTGAACGCGCCTTCGGGCGGGCGGTAAAGATACATTTCGTAGTCAAAATGTTCCAGCATATAGTCATGCAGGTCGCTGATATCGGATTTCGCCTCCGCAAGGGTTTTCTGGGTAGGGTTCCAATGATGGTTTGTGTGGTTGCCCACGATATGTCCTTCATCAATCATTCGCTGCACGAGCTCCGGTTCCGACTTTACAAACGGCAGCGTGACAAAAAAAACAGCGCTTGCGCCCTTTTCTTTCAGAGTATCCAGAATCTGCGGCGTATAGCCGTTTTCATAGCCTTCATCAAAGGTGAGGTAAAATTTCCCGCTGCCTTTTGGAGCGATAAAATATGCGCCGTATTTCCCATAAGTATCCTGCAACCCTTCGGTATCTGTGGTGCGGTTGGTATCGGGGTCCCGCCGGACGCCCGGCCCCCATTTTACCTGACTAGCGCTATGAGCACCGATTTTATTAAAATCGGTGCTCATAGTCGGCTTTACTGCGCTTTCAACATCAGATGCCGTATCCTCCAGCTCTTCTTCCAGTTCGGATACCGGCTGCGGTTCCGACGAAGCTGCCGGAGAAGCTGCCGGGGAGGCCGCGGGAGAAGCTGCTACAGAGGTAGTGGGAGCGCTGGACGCCCCGGCGTTGCCGGTGTTGGTACAACCAATCATACCGGTTACAATAGCGAGCGTCAAAACCAAGGTCATAAACGCTTTCATAGGATTCTTCCTTTCACTGTATACTGGAAAGCTAAGATTGTCAATGAAATAAAAATGCTTTATTTCGGAGTTAGTTTGTGCAGTTAAGCTGTGAATAACACAATCTTAGTCAGGAATTATTTTCCATTTTAATTGGAATCCGTGTGCCCGATACTGCGTAAAGTTCGGAGGAATCCACCGATGTATCCACATCGAAATAAGGATTCAGGGAGATGGTCAGCGTTTTTGCGGCCGGGAGCGGCATTGTGAGCTGGATCGCATTTGCATCATGATTGGAATTGACGGCACTTCTGCCCTGCGGGTGGCAGATGATCGCGCGCCCGCCCGGCGCAAGCAGGTTGTGCAGCTGGCGGATTATGCTGCCCCGGTTCTCAAACAGCGGAAATGCGCCGCAGATGATGGCGCAGTCGAACTCCTCCCCGGCAATTTCCATAATGTCCGCACAGCGGAACTCCACGCGCGGATCAACGCAGTTTTCTTTTGCGACGCGTATCATTTCCGGCGAAAAATCGACGGCCAGAATGCGGGACGGATTTTTTTCCAACAAAAAGGGCTCTAAACTTCCGGTCCCGCTTGCCACATCCAGAATACGGGCGCCCTCTTTCAGATCACAAAGCTCCGCAAAACAGCGGAGCTTTCCGGGATCTGCGGGAAATTCGGCGTCCCAGCGATCGGCCAGCTGGTTAAAATAAGCAATTAAAGAGGGTTTGTCCATATTGTTAAGGTTCCTTTCTCATGAAAAAATCGCGAAGCGTTTACGGGCGGATCCGACCCGCGTCGCGCAGGGTTTTATATTTGAGGATTCCAAGCTGGGTCTTTGCGTCCGGGATTTTGCCCGCAAGCACCAGTTCCACAGCCTCGGCTATTGGGATTTTCTGAACGGTTAAAAATTCGCCGGGATCGAGATGCTGAGCACCTTCGGTCAGCCCGGCGGCGTAAAAAACATGAATGATTTCATTGTCGTAGGCACAGGTGGGATAGAGTGTCGCCAGAGGCTCAAAAATGTTTGCTTTGCAGCCGCATTCCTCCAGCAGCTCGCGCCGGCCGCACTCTGCCGGGTCCTCCCCTTTTTCGAGCTTTCCGGCCGGAAGCTCCAGAAGTACTTCCCCGAATGGGTAGCGGAATTGGGAGACAAACAGGATGTTTTCCTCGCCGTCCACGGCAAGCACCGCGACACCCCCGTTGTGCTCCACAACCTCGCGGAAAGCGGTCCGTCCGTCTTCAAGCTCGACCTTGTCACGCCGGAGACTGAGTATTTTACCCTGATACAGCAGGGTGGATTCCAGCTTTTTTTCATAATGCCGCATTGGAAAAACCTCCTTGCCGATTCGTCCTGCCGTGCTCCCGGACGGCAGGGAAATCGCGTATAATCCAAGCTTTCCCCTACATAAACTGGCGTAGAGGTGAAGCGAATGTTTGACGGGTTTTACAAAGAGCCGCCATGCTATGAAAATATGCACCGCGCAGTGTGCGAACTGGGAAACAGGTTCCCGGGGCTCCGCACTTTCCCGATCGGAAAGTCGGTGCTGGGACGAAGCATCTATGCGCTGGGAATCGGCGACCTTTATAGGGGCACGCTTTATGTGGGGGGCGTGCATGGGATGGAATGGCTGACCACGCTTTTGCTGTTCCGGTTTATGGAAGACCTTTTGTGCGCAATCGAAAGCGGCGCGCCTTTGGCGGATATTGATATCGGCCGCACGCTGGAGAACCGCTCTGTCATTGTCGTGCCCTGTCTGAACCCGGACGGGGTGGAAATTTCGGTGAACGGGGCGGCTTCCGCGCGCCATCTTGCGGATTTCGTCGAAAAAGCAAGCGGCGGCGACACCCTGCACTGGCAGGCAAATGCCAGGGGCATCGACCTCAACCACAACTTCAACGCAGGCTTCCAAAAACTCAAGCAGCTGGAACGCGAAGCCGGCTACACGGCGCCCGGCCCCACACGTTACGGCGGTTCGGTTCCGTGCAGCGAGCCGGAAACGCGCGCGCTTTGCAACTTCTGTACGGCGTTCGAGCTGCGGCAGGCGTATGCATTCCATTCGCAGGGGGGTGAAATTTATTACCGCTACGGCAGCCATACGCCTGCCCGCTCGCAGCTGATGGCGCAGGTTCTCGCGTCCGCATCGGGCTATAAGCTGGCGTCGCCGGATGAAATCGCTTCGCACGGCGGCTTTAAGGACTGGTTCATCGATTGCCTGTGCCGGCCGGCGTTTACCATTGAAATCGGCCGGGGGACCAATCCGCTGCCGGTGGAAGAACTGGAGCCGATCTATGCGCGGTTACTGGAAATGATGCTCATTTCCATTTTACTGTAAAACGTCAAAAAAGCATCTGTAAAAAAAAGGGATTTTTTTGGTTCTTTAGTATTATACCGCTTTTCGCACGAAAATGAAAGCAAAAATTTGTAAATATCATGCAGCCAATCGGGCAAAATGAATGGAGGCCGCCTCGCATGAGGCAGCCTCCGTAAAACGAAATGAGTACCGGAATTATTTGAGCGCCTCTTCCACAGCAACCGCGCAGGCGACGGTAGCGCCGACCATCGGGTTGTTGCCCATGCCGATGAGGCCCATCATTTCCACATGCGCCGGGACGGAGGACGAGCCGGCGAACTGGGCGTCGCCGTGCATCCTGCCCATCGAGTCGGTCAGGCCGTAGGAAGCGGGACCCGCAGCCACATTGTCCGGATGCAGGGTGCGGCCAGTGCCGCCGCCGGAGGCGACAGAGAAATATTTGACGTCGTTTTCATACGACCACTTCTTGTAAGTGCCGGCGACCAGATGCTGGAAGCGGGTCGGGTTGGTGGAGTTGCCGGTGATGGAAACGTCCACTTTCTCGTGTTTCATGATGGCAACGCCTTCAAGGACATCGTTGGCGCCATAGCATTTTACTTTGGCGCGCTCACCGTCGGAATAGGCGGTTTCGCCCAGAATCCTGAGCTCGCCGCTGGCGAAGTCATAATCGGTATTTACATAGGTAAAACCGTTGATTCTGGAGATGATAAAGGCGGCATCTTTGCCCAGCCCGTTGAGGATGATGCGCAGCGGTTCCTTGCGGGCTTTGTTTGCGTTTCTCGCAATGCCGATGGCGCCTTCCGCGGCCGCGAAGGACTCATGTCCGGCGAGGAAGCAGAAACACTTGGTTTCATCTCTCAGCAGCATGGCGCCGAGGTTGCCGTGGCCGAGGCCGACATTGCGCTGCTCGGCGACAGAGCCGGGGATGCAGAACGCCTGCAGGCCGATGCCGATTGCTTCGGAAGCGTCGGCGGCCTTCTTACAGGATTTTTTGATTGCGACAGCGCAGCCGAGGGTATAAGCCCAGACAGCGTTTTCAAAAGCGATCATCTGAACGCCTTTTACGATCTTTTCGACATCAATGCCCTTTGCAGCGCAGATATCTTTTGCGTCTTCGAGAGAAGCAATGCCGTATTCCTTCATACAGGCTTCAATTTTGGGCATTCTTCTTTCCTGTCCTTCAAACTTAACCATGTTGTTACCTCCTTCTCCTCTTATTCTTCACGCGGGTCGATATACTTCGGCGCGTCGGCGTAGCGGCCGTAGGTGCCGATGTTCTTTTCATAGGCAGCGGCGGGGTCCACGCCGTGGCGGATGTCCTCAAGCATTTTCCCTACGCGCAGGAATTTGTAGCCGATGGCTTCGCCGTTGTCATCCACCGCGACGGAGAGGATGTAGCCTTCGGTCAGTTCCAGATAGCGAACGCCCTTTGCCTGGGTAGAGAAGATGGTGCCGACCTGCGAGCGCAGGCCTTTGCCGAGATCCTCGAGCCCCGCGCCGACGGGCAGGCCGCCCTCGGAGAACGCGGTCTGGGTGCGTCCGTAGACGATCTGGAGGAACAGCTCGCGCATGGCGACGTT
>JAEXAZ010000072.1 GCA_023394255.1 Bacillota bacterium
CGTCCCGGAGGCGTTTTGCCCCGCGGCGGCCGCCAGTTCCGACGCCATTTGGATGCCGGATTGCGCGCGGGCAATCAGTTCCGGCTCTTCCTCGGGCTCGCCCCCCCGGCATGCCGCCACATAATCGGCGGCGCGGGCGGAACCGACCTGCCCGGCATTCAGCGCACTGCCGCCCGGCCGGTAGACGCCATGGCTTGCGCTGGCTTCCCCGACGGCGAAGAATCCTTCCAGATTCGTCTGCCACCACGCGTCAATCGTCAGCCCTCCGTTATTATGCTGCGCGCACAGGGCAATCTCCAGCGGTTCCCGCGCCAGGTCGACGCCTTTGCCGCGGTAAAACTCCACAGCGGGGGCATTCATATGCAGCAGACGCTCATATGGGGTACCGAAGCAGGCGCCGGCCTTCTCCAGATAATCAAGGGCTTCCTCTCCCAGAGCTGCGAAAGGAACTTCTTCCTTTCCCGGATTGAAACGGAAATCAAGAAAGACCCTGCGCCCCTTGCAGCTTTCCAGATAGACAAGGATGTCGATGATGGAGCTGCCGTTTTCCACTTTGCGCACGTCAAACGGCCACTGATACCCTTTCAGGAATATTTTTGTGAGCATCTCCCCTTTGTCATGGAAGAAATCGCACAAAAACTCCTGTTCGCCGGAACCGTCTTTCTCTGTGGAGATGAAACGCGGCATAACCTGCATATAGGTGCCGGACACGTTCCATCGCGGTTTGACGGAGGCCAGCCCGTACTGCCATTCGGTCAGGTTTTTCCCCCTGACTCCGGCTTCAAAAGCGATGCCGGTCGCCCCGTAATGCCCGAACGGGTATACGCTGTCCGCATACATCCCGGCCGGGCCGCCGGTCGCGTAAATGATGTTTTTACAGTGGAATACGACGAAGCGTTTATCCCGGTCGTCAGGTGCCGATGTATCCAGACAGAGAAGCCCGCTGGCCTTTGTCCCGTCCGACAGGATCTGAATGACCTGCATACGGTCAAAAATCGGGATCTTTTTTGCCATGACCGCCTTTTCCAGACATTCGGTCATGATTTTGGAGGTATAGGGACCCACACTGGTCGCCCTGCGGCGGGGGTCATGGTCTGTTTTATAGCCCACATATTCCCCATAACGATTGCGGGGAAACGGCACGCCAAGTTCTGCGAGCCGCAGAAACCCCTGCGCGGAAAGCGCAGCCTCGCAGAGCGCAAGGTCGCCGTCCACGCACTGGCCGGAAAACAGCGTTTCCGCCATTTCCCGCACGCTGTCCGGCTCGCCGCCGGACAGCGTCAGCTTATAGTAGGTCTGCTTATCCGAGCCGGTATTCCGGGACGTCCCCGCCCTGATATGCTCGGCTACAATGGCAATATCCTGCCGGCCCAGGCTCCACAGGCGGTCGGCGGCGTTATAGCCCGCAGCGCCCGTGCCGACGATCACAGTATTCATGGCATAAACCCTGACCGCCCCCTGCGGGGTTTGCATCAATGACGTTTTCATAGGTACCTCCCGAATGATTACAGTCGTTTGATGTGAAAACCGCCGTCTATGTCAATATAATTGCCGGTGGTATACAGAAACGCGTCGCCGCAGAAAGCGCTCACAGCCGCGGCAACATCCTCCGGTGTCCCCCAGCGGGCAATCGGGAAGACACCCTGTTCAATCAGGGACTCATATTTTTCATGAACCCCGGCGGTCATATCTGTTGAAATCACGCCCGGCCGCACTTCGTGCACCAGGATATCCTCCCGCGCCAGCCGGTCCGCATACAGGGTGGTGAGCATGGAGACCCCTGCTTTGGAAACGCAGTATTCTCCGCGGTTTACCGAGGACACCTCCGCCGAGCAGGAGGAAACGTTGACAATGGTTCCGCGCTTTTTCCCCACCTTGGGCTGCTTTAGCATCTGATTGGCAACCGCCTGCGTCAGGAACATGGTTCCCTTGGTATTGATACCGACGACATAGTCGAAGCTTTCTTCCGTCATTTCCAGCAGGTCGCCGCGCACTTTTGGTGCCACACCCGCATTGTTCACCAGCACATGGACGCCGCCGAATCTGGATACCGCTTCGTCCACCAGCCTCCGCCGGTCTTCCGTGCTGCCGATATTCCCCTGCACATAGTGGTATTCCGTCCCGTCAGCTTCAAGCAGTTTCAGGTTTTCCCTGTTTTTTTCCTCGGGCGTTGTTGCGAAAATGACAACGGCAAAACCGTCCAGACCAAGCCGGCGGGCGATCGCAAATCCGATTCCCCGGCTTCCCCCTGTTACAATTGCGGTTTTTTTCATATAGTTTTCTCCTGTTCCTTTTTTAAGCCTGCACTGCCGCTACGGTTTCAAAAGCACCTTGATGCTGCCGGCGTCGCGGTCCAGGCAGGTCTCAAGCGCCTTTTGCAAGTCGTCCAAAGGAAAGACATGCGTAATCAGTTTTTCCAGGTTCAGCTCCCTGCTCAGTTTCAGCGCGATCGGGAAGTCCCAGCAATAGCCCTGCGCCCCCTGCACCCTGATTTCCCCGGAAACAAACCTGCTGGCAGGAATGACGATGTTCGGGTTCTCAAAAATCCCCACAATCGTTGCGAGACCGTTCTGTTTCAAGGCCATCATCGCCTGCACAAAAGTGGCTTCCAGCCCTACGCATTCGAAGCTTTTATCCACGCCTTTTCCGCCGGTCAGCCTGGCAATCGCGGTTTCCAGCGGTTCTTCTTTGGAATTCACGGCGTCTGTCGCGCCCAATTCCAAAGCCATTTTCAGCCGGACATCCGAATGGTCGGCAATGATCACCCTTGCCGCGCCGCTTTTCTTGCAGACCGCGGCAATCAGCATCCCGATCGCACCCGCCCCGATGACCAGAACGGTTTCGCCCAGCCTGATATCGGCGCGGCGGACGGCGTGGGTTGCAACCGAAAGCGGTTCGATGAGCGCCGCGGCGTCATAGCTCAGGTCATCCGGCAGGTGGTAGACATAGGGCGCCTGTACCGTCACATAGTCGGCCATCGCGCCGTCTCCCTGCCGATAGGTGAAGCTGATCTGTTCGCAATAACCGTAATTCCCATGGCGGCAGGCCTCACATTTGCCGCAGACAATACACGGTTCCACCGTCACCCGGTCGCCGATTTTGACATTCGTCACGCCGGCTCCGACCGCCGCGACGTCACCGGAGAACTCATGCCCGATGGTCACAGGCAGCGGCACCGCCGGATGCTTTCCTTTAAAAATATGCAAGTCACTGCCACAGATGGCGCTGGAAACCACTTTTATGACGACCTGCCCCTCACCGGGGGCGGGTACGCTTCTGTTTAGAAAATCTACCTTCATCGGTTCGGCCACACGGCCTACCCGGCTCATCCATTCGCCCATTTCGATTTTCCTTCCTTTCACTGAAAGCTGTGTTCGCGATGGTCAGTTTCTTCACGCGCCTGCTTATACAACGGGGCATAGATTGCGCTGTCCTTGATGACGCAGCCGGTCCGGCCGTGATCACGCATGATCTGCGTGCATTTGGAGCAGGTGATACAGCATCTTTTTGGCTCCATCCCGCCATTTTTCAAAATATCGCGCGGCGCTTCCGGATAGGCAAAGCTGGAACGGCCAAGCCCCACAAAGCTGCAGCTGCGGTCCGCCAGATTTGCGGCCCCCGCATAAGGCAGGAACTGCCGCAGCCAGGTATATCCGTTGCCCACCACCGGAACGTCCCCGGCGGCTTCCTGAATGCGGCGGGTAAAATCAAACAGCCGCGCCATGCTCTCCAGCGGGTGCTCGTTCGGGATCGGGATTCCCATACTGGACTGGTCGAAGGGGCGCGTTACCTGCGGATAGATGTAATAGGGGTTTCCCGCCGAATTGCTCAGAAGGTCGACCCCTTCCTTCACCAGCATTTTCACCAGCTGCATCGGCTCCGTGAAATCGACCTTCCACAGGTCTTCTTTGTCCACGCCGAACCCGTAGGGATACGGATGCGCGTCGAACACGTTGAAGCGGCAGGCAATGATAAAATTCTCTCCGACCGCTTTGCGCACCGCACGGACGGTCTCGCGCAGGAACCGGGTCCGGTTTTCAAAACTGCCGCCATACTTGCCTTCGCGCGTATGGGAAGCCAGCAGTTCGCTGAGCAGGTACCTGTGACAGCTTTTGATATCCACACCGTCGAATCCGGCTTCTTTCGCCAGAAGGGCGGACTGGACATACTTTTCCGTCAAAGCATCCAGATACTCGTCCGTCACAACAGGGGCGTCCGGGTCAAGCCCCACGCGGGGGTCGAGAAGCGGGTCATGCTGCGGCACGATCGGCGCGCCCTTATGGCCTTCCGGCCTCGAATATCTGCCCGAATGTGTCAGCTGAAGCACATTCAGGGGGCGGTGCCCCTCTCCGTTTGCCGCTTCCGCCGCGGCATTTGTTTTTTGCAGCAGCGCCGCAAACTTGCCGACATTCTCTTTTGTAAGCATCATCTGAAGCGGATTGGCACGGCCCTCGCGGACAACGGCGCATGCCTCCCACCACAGCAGCCCGGCGCCGCCCTCCGCAAAACGCAGATAACGCCGCTCCACCAATTCGGAAGGAGAACCGTCCGGATCGGAGTCGCAGCCTTCCATCGGCAAAACGGCGATTGCGTTCGGAGCCGTTTTGCTGCCCACTTTCACCTGCTTATACAGAGGCGCAAGGTCTTCGCTCAGACGGATGTCCGCTTTGAGTGAAGTTATTTTATCTCTGACCTCATCCAAGGTCTTAAATCCAAATTGTTCATGCGAAGCCATAAAATCACCATACCTTCCTTACTAATTAGAAACACAAAAAGGAAATTCTGCAATCGTTTGCAGTCATTTTTGCAGAAGATGCCCCCAAACGCTTCTCCGTTTGAGGCGGTTATTTCGAAAATACACTGCGCAGATAACGCAGCCCGGAAAGCGCCAGCTCGTCGGGGCTTTCCCCAAGCTGTGTCCAGCCGCTGTCCAGGCCGCCCGGCGCAAAGGTTTCCATTGTAATATGTCCCTGATAGCCATAACTGCGGGTGAGTCCGAAGATGCGCTCCCAAGGGAAAAAACCCTGCCCCGGCGCGCCCCTGTTATTGGCGCAGGCGTGCAGATGAAAAAGCCTGCCTGCCGCGAGCACACCTTCCAACGCGCCGCAAAGGTCGGATTCCTCAATGCCGGCCTGGAATGTATCGAAATGAATCCCGACGTTTTCCTCGCCTATATCCCGCACCATGCGAAGCCCCTGCTCCGCGGTATTGACCACACTCGTCCGGTAGCGGTTCAGCGGCTCGATGGCAAGCTTCACGCCGCATTCCTTCGCGCGGGCGGAAAGCGTGCGCAGGCCGGTCACCGCCAGCTCCCATTCCCGGGCGGCCTGTTCCGGCGGCAGAAGATGCCGTTTTCCCCCGCCCGCATACAGCGGGCCCGCAAATACCCCGGCGCCAACCTGCTGCGCCGTATCAAGGCACCGCAGCAGGTAGTCCATGGTATCGGCGCGGATTTGGGGGTCAAAGTTGGAAAGGTCCCTCCCGGGAGACATCGCGGCGCAAAGGGTCACCCTGAGGCCGTTTGCGCGGATTTCACGCGCCAGCCGCCCGTCGACGGCGGGCTGCGTCATCGGCAGCTCAACCGCGTCGAATCCCATCTCCGCAATTTTAGCGGGAAGCCCCAGACAGTCCGGCCCGAGGCCGTTTGTCCAGTTCCATAAATTGATGCCAAAGCAGTTCATTTTCAACCTCTCAGCGGGTAGATTTCCGGATCACAAGATCCGTGTTCAGGATATCGACCGCCGGCGCGGGCAAAAGGCCGGTCTTATCCTTGAATTTAATTTGGTTAATCAGCTTGGTGGCCGCCACAACGCCCATCTCATACAGCGGCTGAGCCACTGTGGAGAGCGGCGGCTCCACCAGCGCGGACATATAGACGTTATCGAACCCGAGCACGGAAATGTCTTCCGGGATGCGGATTCCCATATCATGAAGCGCGTGCAGAATCACGATCGCTTTCGGGTCGCTTGTCGCAAAGATCGCGTCCGGCCAGGAATCGCCCGCCAGCATGCTTTTTGTCAAGTAATAAAAACTGTTGTTTCCGTTGGTTTCCCGCATGATAAGGTTTTCCTCCACCGGGATATGGTTGTCGCGCAGGGCCGCAAGATATCCCTTGCAGCGTTCCCGGTAGAGGACCACCTCCTCGCGGCCGAGGGCCAGCGCGATCCGGCGATGTCCGGTGCGGATCAAGTAGTTGACCGCGTTGTACGCCGCCTGATAGTTGTCAACGATGACCGCGTCAAGTTTGTCTTCCTTGCTGCAGCGGCTGACAACCACCAGCGGAAACCCTTCATCCCTCAGGACACGGATATGGTCGGAACCGGGCATCATCGAGCAGACGATGAAGCCGTCGATCCAGCGCTTTTTTAATTTATTGATATATGATTTTTCGATTTCGACATCCTCGTCGGTATTGCAGAGGACAACCGTAAAACCGTTTTTACGCGCTGTATCCTCCACGCCGCGGGTAATATCGGGGAAAATCAGGTTCTGAATGCTCGGAACCATGAGTGCAATTGTATTGCTGCGTCCCATTTTGAGGCTTTTGGCCAGCACATTGGGGCTGTAATCCATCTGTTTGACCGCTTCCAGCACGCGCTGACGGGTCTGCGCGTTTACATAGCTCTTTCCGCTGAGCACACGCGATACGGTGCTCGCGGAAACCCCCGCCATTGCTGCGACATCTTTAATGTTCGTCAAAACCAATCACCTCAAAATGAATCATACCATTCTTTTCCAGAGCCTGCAACCGTGTTTCAGGAGGAACGGATTAATCTTTGTCCCAGTAGACAGTCGCCCCGCGGTGCGCGGATGTGCAGTTTTTACGGTACAGCCGGAGCCACCCGGTCGCGGGCTTGACAATTGGCTTCCATGATGCGCGGCGGCGGGCGAACTCCTCTTCGCTGACATCCACCATAAGCGTCCTCGCTTCAATGTCAATATGAACCCTGTCACCGTCCTGAATCAGGGCGAGGTTTCCGCCCTCATACGCCTCCGGGCTCACATGCCCGATGGCAAGGCCGCCTGTCGCGCCGGAAAACCGGCCGTCAGATACCAGAGCGATGTCTTTACCCAGGCCTTTGCCGAGCACCGCGGCCATAAACGTTTCCATATGCGGCATGCCCGGGCTTCCTTTCGGGCCTTCATAACGGATGATGACCACGTCTCCCGCTACAATTTCGTCCTTCAGAATGGCGTTCCACGCGCTGTCCTGAGAATCGTAGCACTTCGCGGGCCCTTCGAACTTCCAGGCGTCAGGATCCACCGCGCTGAATTTTACAATCGCGCTCTCGCTGCCGATATTGCCGTGCAGGACCGCGAGTCCTCCCTGTTCGTGGATGGGGCTGCCAACCGGATGGATGACGTCATGGTCTTTGTTTTCCGCGAGCTTTGCCTTTTCTTCAATCGTGCCGAACAGGCCTTTCGCGTCCCCGGCAATTCTTCCGGCGTCCACCAGTTCCTTCACGACCGCACCGAGCCCTCCCGCGGCGGAAAATTCCTCCATGGTATAGGTCGGATGGTTTGGGTAGATTGCGCTGATCACCGGGACTTCACGGCTGATCTGGTCAAACGTCTCCGGCGTGATGTCGCAGCCGATCTGGCGGGCAATCGCGGGGATGTGCAGCAGACTGTTGGTGGAGCCGCCGGTCGCCATCATGTAGCGCACTACATTTTCGAAGCTCTCCTGATTGATGAAGTCCTGCGGACGAAGCTCCTGCTGAACCGCTTCCATGACTTTCTTGGCGGCCGAACGGGCCATTTCATGCCATTCCGGGCTCTGGCTGCGGACACTGGCGTTTCCATGCGGTGTGAGCCCCAGCACTTCCGCCATTGCGCACATGGTGTTGGCGGTGCCCATGAACGGGCATGCTCCCGGCGTCGGACAGGCATTTTTTACAATTCCCTTGTAATCCGAGCGGCTGATGTCGCCGGCGATATAGGCCGCGTAGGCCTGCTTTGTGTGTGTCAGGGTCAGCATTTTCCCGTTGTAGTGCCCGGCGGCCATAAACCCGCCTGTAAACATCACCGTGGGGATGTTCACGCGCAGCGCACCCATCACCATGCCCGGGACAACCTTGTCGCAGGTTGCCATGATGATCATGCCCTCGAGCATATTCAGCTCGGCTACCGTTTCCACCTCGCTGGAAACCAGGTCGCGCGCGGGCAGGGTGTAGCGGTCTCCGGGGGTATTGGAGCAGATGCCGTCGCAGATGCCGCTGACAGGCAGTTCCAGAGCAATACCGCCTGCCTGGTAGATTTCTTCCTTCATCTCGGCAATCACGTCTTTGAACGGGAAGTGCCCGGGATTCATTTCATTCCAGGAGTTGACCAGGCCGATCACCGGGCGCTTGGCGTCCTCCTCGGAAATCCCCATCGCGTATAAAAGTGTGTTCCGATGGTCTAAAGATTCTTCGTTCCACTCACGAATCATAATTTTACGCCTCTCAATCTATCGTTTCCTTTTGTAACAGATGCACGGCGAATCCGGCGATTTCCTCTTTGAGATAAATCACGATCAATTCGCCGCGGTCGTTCAACTTTGCGCTGGCTTCGTCAAAGGTACAGCCCAGGCTCTCCAAATAGGCGCGGGCGGCATGGATGTTGTTTGCCGCCACCGCAATATGCCCGTGCGTGCCGCGGCCGTTCCCTTTCATCAGCTCCACCAGCGGGCCGGCATAAACGGAATCTTTTCCCTCGGCGGGCAGAATCCCAAACAGGCGCAGGAACAGTCCCGCCTGCCGCATGGCATCCTCTCTGCCGGAACAATTGACGCCGAAATGCACGACTTCGAAACCAAGGTCATTCTGCTGTTCTTCCATGATGTCAGCCCCCAAGATATGCTTTTCTTACCGTATCGCTGTGCAGCAGTTCCTCGCCCGTGCCGCTGATATGGATAAAGCCGTTCTCCAGCACATAAGCCTTGTCGCAGATCGAAAGGGCCTTGCGGGCGTTTTGTTCCACAAGCAGCACCGTAATGCCGGAATCCCGGATCTGCCTGATCAGGTCATACACCTGGTTGACAATGATAGGCGCAAGCCCCAGGCTCGGCTCATCCAGAAGGATGATTTTCGGCCGGGACATCAGGCCGCGGCTGATGGCAAGCATCTGCTGTTCGCCGCCGGAAAGGGTTCCCGCAAACTGGTCCTGCCGCTCCTTGAGAATCGGAAACAGTTTATACTGTTCCTGCAGTTCCTCTTCCAGGTCCTTCCCCTTAAACAGGTAACCGCCCACCAGAAGATTGTCGCGGATGGTAAGGCCCGAAAATGTCTTTCTGCCTTCCGGCACGTGCACGATCCCTTTCGCCACGATTTTATTCGGCTTATGCGGCAGCGTTTCCCCCTGAAACCGCACCGAACCTTCCGCAGGCTTTTTCAATCCGGAGATGGTGCGCAGCAAAGATGTTTTTCCGGCTCCGTTGGAACCGATAATGCTTACGATTTCTCCCTCGTTCGCCTCAACACTGACACGCTTGAGCGCTTTTACGTAGCCGTAGTTGACGCTCAAATCTGTAACTTCCAGCATTGCCACCGCTTATTCCTCCTTCCCCAGATAGGCTTCAATTACTTCGGGATTATGCTGTACCTCCGCGGGCGTACCGACCGCGATGGTTTTCCCGAAGTTCTGCACGTGAATCCGATGGGAAATGCTCATGACAAGCTCCAGCCGGTGTTCAATCAGCAAAATGGCAAAGCCGATCTCTTTGGAAAGGCGCTGGATCAGCTCCGTCAGTTCCGCAACCTCGGTCGGATTCAAACCGGCAGCCGGTTCATCCAGCAACAGTACCTTTGGATTACAGGTCAGCGCACGCGCGATCTCCACCCGGCGCTGCATGCCGTAGGCCAGGTTCTCCGGACGTTCGTTCAGGAACGCCGCCATGCCCACCATCTCCAGAAAATGCTCGCAGATTTCCCGGCCGCGTTTTTCTTCCGCACGGCGCTTCATCGTGGGCAGCAATCCCCCCACAATGCCGTACTTTGACTGCGGGTCGAACGCGCACAGGACATTTTCCAGCACGTTCAGGCCCTTAAACAGGCGGATATTCTGGAATGTACGGCCCATGCCCTCACGGGTAATCATATGCTGTTCCATTTTGGTGATATCTTTGCCCTCAAGCGTAACTGAACCCTGGTCCGCCGTATAAACGCCGGAAATAACATTGAAGATTGTTGTTTTTCCCGCGCCGTTGGGCCCGATGATTCCGTGAATTTCCCCGGGATTCGCTTCGAGAGAAAAATCCTGGATGGCTTTTACGCCGCCAAAGCTTTTGTGAATATTTTTAACTTCAAGCAGTGCCATCAGTTTTTCCCCTCCTTCAGAGTTTTTTTGGAGCGCCTGCTCCCCAGCTTCCTGAGATTGCCAAAAGTCAGTTCCCACTCCCCGAAAATTCCCGAAGGCTTAAAGTTAATGATGAGAAGGACCAGAATTGCGTAGATGATGCTGCGGTATTCATCGAGCGAACGCAGCAGTTCCGGAAGCCCGCTGAGGATAAAGGCCCCCACCACAGAACCGGTCAGGCTGTTTACGCCGCCGAAAAATACCATGATGACCCAGTCGGCGCTTTTTTTCCAGCCGAAAATGGTCGGGTCCACATAAGTAATATAAAACGCGTAAAGACAGCCGCTGAACGCTGTAACGGCCACGCTGAGCAAAAAGGCCGACATTTTAACTCTGGGCACGTTGATTCCCATTGCTTTCGCGGCCAGCTCGTCGCTGCGTACAGCGATGCACTGGCGTCCGTATTTGCTGGTCTTAAACCAGCTCACGACTGCAATTACGGCCACCGCGGACAGCAGAGCCATCAAAAAGGTGGTTTTCTTGGGAATTCCGATAAATCCGGAAGCGCCGCCCGTCAGCTTTGTCGCCCGGTTCAGCAGCGCGGTAATCGCCTCTCCGAAGCCGAGCGTAACCAGCGAAATATAGTCGCGGCGCAGGCGAACGGTCGGAAATCCGACAACATAACCGATTGCCACGGCTACGACAACCGCCAACACGCAGGCCAGCGGAAACGGAACACCGAGTTTGACCACCAGAATACCGGACGCATAGGAACCGACCGCCATAAAAGCCGCCTGCCCAAGGCTGAACATCCCGGTCAGGCCGGTCAGGACATAAACACCGGAAACCGCCACAATGGTAATCAGGATCTGGGTGAATATTGAAAGATATAAAGCCATTTCAGATCCTCCTTAAGCTTTTTCCTGGATATTAGAGCCTGCAATGCCGCTGGGGCGTACAAGCAGGAATACCAGCATCAGTAAAAATGTAATGACGGGCGTATATCCGGAACCAACCATACTGATCGACAGCGTTTCAATGAGGCCGAGCAGGACCGCACCGATGATCGCACCGGAAAGCGACCCCAGCCCTCCGATAACCGACGCGATAAATCCCTTGACCACAAGGCTGCCCAGGGTGGGATACAGCGTATAATTGATGCCAAGGAACACTCCCGCCAGTCCGGCCAGCGCACCCGATACAAGAAAGGTGAACTGAATGGTGCGTGTTACATCTATCCCCATGAGGCTGGCGGTGTCCCTGTCGAAGCTTACGCTGCGCAGGCCACGTCCAACCCGTGTTTTCTGAATGATATAGGCAAGAACCAACAGCGCGACAGCGCTGCAGCAAAACATCAGCAAATCCGATGTGGAAATAACGACATTTCCTAATTTAATCGTTGCATTCTGAAAGAATTGCGGATAGTTATAGAAGTTTGCACCGACTTTGACGGTTACAATTCCTTCAAACATCGTACCCAGAGTGATCGAGGAAACGAAGAAATAAACTGGAGACGTGTTATGCAAAGTGATGCGGCGAAACGCAACAAACTCCCCCGCCAGCGCAACCAACGCGCCGGTTACCATAGCCACCAGAACTGTGGGTATCAGGCCCAACCCCCTTTGAGCCGCGATAAAATACCCCGCGAAAGCGCTGAGCGTCATCAGTGCGCCGTGAGAAAAGTTGGAAAACTTCAGGACGTTGAAAATCAGAGAAAATCCGGTGGCAATCAGGGCATAGACCGAACCTGTCGCCAAACCGTTGACAACGATCTGCAGTGACACGGTATGTCCTCCTTTCATATAGGGATTCCTCCGCAAAGGAGGAATCCCTATCGTCTTTGATCAATGAGATTGCGCGAAAATTATGCTTTGAATTTTTCGAGGAGCTTCGGCGCAGTGCCCTCATAAGTGAACATAACCATTTCCATTCCGGTTGTCATGTGGGTCTTCGGGTCGATGGTGATGCTGCCGGTGAAGCCTTCAAAATTGGTAACATTTTCAATCGCGGTGCGGATCGCTTCGGAATCCTCGGTGCCTGTTTCGCCCAAGACCTGAGCGGCAATCTGGACGATATCATAGCCGAGGAAGAATTTGTTTGTCGCATCGATGCCGGTCTTGTCCTTGACTGCCTTGATCATTTCCTGCAGAACTGTCTGGGTATCGTCGATGTTGTTGATGTAATAAACGCCATCGCAGTCTCCGCCTAACATGGTGTTGAACGGCGGGGCGGCATCCAGACCGCAGACCAGCGCGCCCTCATAGCCGATTGCGCGGGCAGCCGTTGTGATGTTGACAAGGTCTTTTGTGTAGTTCGGAACAAAGATCGCGTCCACTTTCGCGTTTACGATCGGAGCGAGCAGGGTCTTAAAGTCGGTATCGTTTGCATTGTAGGCAATCTGCAGCTCTTTCGGCAGCGTGCCGCCCGCGCCTTCCACCGTCTCGACAAAAGGTGTCAGCAGAGATGTGGAGTATGCGTTGCTTTCGTTATAGATCGCGCCGAAGGTTTTAAAATTGTTCTTGATTGCGTATTTTGCCATGATCGCGCCCTGCTGATCGGCGTTCGGCTGGAAGCTGAACATATTCTTATAAGGAGTCCCGTCTGTTTTCAGCTGGGCATTGCTATCGAGCGCCAAGCCCATAACAGGCACATCATATTGTTCGCTGGTCTCTTTGATTGCAAGCGCAATGTTCGCGACCGGCGGGCCTACGATGATGCTGACCTTATCGACCGTAACAGCTTTGGTAAATGCGTTGACAGCCTCGGTTACGTCACCTTTTGTATCATAAGTGTTCATCTTAATGGTCTTGCCGTCGATGCCGCCGTTTGCGTTGATCTCATCAACCGCCCACTGGGCGCCCGCCTGAACCATCTGTCCGAGAGACGAAGTGGCGCCGGTGACATCCTGCAGACATCCAATCAGGATTTCACCGCCCTGTCCGGCAGTCTCGGCAGACGCCGCAGAACTTGCTCCGCCGGCAGAAGAAGCTGCTCCCGAAGACGAAGCCGTGCCGCCGCAAGCAGTCATGCTCAGCCCTAAAGCGGCAGCTACAAGAAGTGCAAGTGCTTTTTTCATTGAGTTTTCCTCCTAAAATTACATTTTATATACTGTCCGCATTGCTGCAGGCAATCATATACGATCGAAAAAAATGGAGTTATGAAATCGTTTGTAGAAATAATTTTAAAAAAAATCTATGCAAATTGCAAAGATTTTTATGTTTTAACACAGCTCTTTGAGTACATATTATCATTTTCGTTTCTATTTTGTCAATCTAAAATTATTTTTTCCCCGTTTTACATAAATATGTTTATGCAAAGGTTTGCACAATGCCAATGGATTACGTAATAGTGTACATTTTTAAATCGTATATTTTGTAATATCTCACAGAAAAAGGACTATTTTAGTATATGAAAACCTTTGCATATATTTTGCACGCCGATTTGAAAAACCAACCCCGTTGAAATGATAAAGCCCCCGTTGACTGACGGATTACCGTCAGTCAACGGGGGTAACCGGCTTTTTGTCAGACAGATTTGGCCAACGGCGTGTTCGCAGCCACGGCATTGAGTCCAAAACCTGCAATCGTTAACATATCCATGAATCCTGGAAAAAAAACGATACAAATGCAAAAATTACCGTTCATCCTATTATTTTGATGATAAGGCTGACTGTCTGCCGGCATGGTCGATGGTATAGGGCGCTGGATAAATCAGCTCCCCCACTGTTACGAAACGGTACCCCTCCTCCAGAAGCCGGTCAAGAATGATTTCCAGAGCGGCGGGGGTATTTTTTTTCCCGGCATGAAACAGCAGGATATCACCCGGCGCCGCCTTTTTCAGTACGCGGTCGACCATCTCATCGACAGCCGGCTCCTTCCAGTCAACGGAATCATTTGACCATACAAATTCAAACCGCCTCCGGAAGCCGTTTTATGCGTGGCAGCTTCATCCTAACCAACGGTGAACTTATACCCCATCCCCCAAACGGTTT
>JAEXAZ010000328.1 GCA_023394255.1 Bacillota bacterium
GTATTGTGGTATTGGATGAAAACGGAGAATTGGTGGGGGTTTCCCCCGTTTCAAAGCTGAAAAAGACAGTCCGGCCCGAAGAGCAGGACTGGTATACGCGCGCCATGAACAAGATTGAAAATCTGCATTTTTCCTCTCCCCATGTTCAGAACCTGTTTGAAGACCCCGATTTCCGTTACCGGTGGGTGATTTCCCTGTCCCGCGCGGTGGAACTGACCAGCAACGGCAACGTCCGGCACGGGGTCCTGCTGGTCGATATGAATTTTTCGGGGATCGAACAGCTGTTCAAAGATGTGAGCCTTGGCGGAAGGGGGTATATCTATCTGACCGACAGCGAGGGGGAAATCATCTACCATCCCCGCCAGCAGCTTCTCTTTTCCAACCTGATTAAGGAAAATAACTTTGACGCCGTACGTTATGAGGACGGAAGCCATATAGAGAAGTTCCTGGGGGAGGAACGTGTTGTCACAATCAAGACAGTGGGCTATACCGGATGGAAAATTATCGGCGTTACCCCTATGTCGGACATGACGTCGGATTATTACCATATCCGCCTGTTCGTGGTGTTTATCCTGTCGTTTCTGATGTTCCTGATGGTCTATGCAAACCTCTATCTCTCCTCCCGCATCGCCGACCCGATCAAGACTTTGGAACGTTCGGTGAAAGAACTTGAAAATGGCGATCTGAACGTCGAAATTGCCATTGGCGGCTCTTACGAAATCCAGCATTTGGGGAAAACAATCCGGTCCATGGTCGCGCAGATGCGCAACCTGATGGACGATATTGTCGCGGAACAGGAATCCAAGCGAAAAAGTGAACTGGACGCGCTGCAAAGCCAGATTAATCCCCACTTTTTATATAATACGCTGGACTCCATCGTCTGGATGATTGAAAACGAGCGCTATCCGGAAGCCATTTCCATGGTTACGGCGCTGGCGCGCCTGTTCCGCATCAGCCTGAGCAAAGGCCGCAACATCATCCCTGTGAGCGATGAACTCGAACACGCCCGCAATTATCTGACCATTCAGATGGTGCGCTACAAAAACAAATTCCAGGTGGATATCAGCGCCGAACCGGAAACGCTGCGGCTTTCCACCATCAAATTGATTATTCAGCCGCTGCTGGAAAATGCGATCCACCACGGCATGGAATGCATGGACGGCGACGGCGAAATTTCCGTTCACGCTTACCTCAAAGACGGAGACCTTTATATTGACGTCTCCGATAACGGCATGGGGATCCCGGCAGAGCTTTGTAAAACCCTGCTGACCGACCAAAGCCGCATCCGCTCCAAAGGTTCCGGCATTGGGCTGCGCAACGTCCATGAACGTATCCAGCTCTGTTACGGCCGCCCATACGGGCTCACAATTTTCAGTGAGCCGGACGAAGGAACCACCGTCAGAATCCGGCTTCCGCAAGTCGAATACGACGGCGCGCCCGAAAAGGGGGCTGTTTTATGAACAAAAAGCGGATTTTTGTTTTTCTTTTGCTTTTGGCAGCTTTCTGCATCTGTTTTTCTGTTTATGCTTTTGGAATCCTGGTGGAAGATAACCCGCCGCGCGTCTACAATATTTCCGTAATCGTCCGGGGAAAAAACAGCGAAAGCTGGGATTCCGTTAAACAGGGCTGTGATCAGGCCGCAAGCGAAATGAATGTGGAACTCAGTTTTATTACCCTGTCGGAAGAAAATGACGCCGCAGAACAGGCCGCCCTGCTGAACCGTGAACTGGAGGGCGGCGCGGATGCCGCCATACTCGCTGCCGCGGACAGTGAAAGGCTTGTGCCGGCGGTTGAACAGGCCGCCGTTAAAATTCCCGTGATCTGCATTGAGTCTCCGGTAAACAGCAGCCGGGTTTCTTCTTTTATTTCCGCGGACAATTATCAAATGGGCGTACAGCTCGGGCAGGAAATCATGGATTCCGGCAACGCCCGCAAAAGGATCGCCGTTATTGAAAGCAGCTGGCAGTGCGATAACGTCCGGCAGCGCATGGAGGGACTGGCCAGCGCGCTTGGCTCTCTGGGCGGTAAAATGATTCACTGGCCGCTTCCGGACAATTCCATGCAGGCGTCGCAGAAGATTGCCGAACAGCTGGAAAAAGGGGAAGCCGATGTGGTGATCGCCCTGGATGTCACCGCGCTGGAGCTCGCCGCGCAGGCGATTTCCGGCTCTTATACCGAGTCCGTGAAACTGTTCGGCATCGGTTCCACCGGGCGGGTGGCGTCCTTCATTGAACAGGGCACGATCTCGGCAACGATCGTCCAGAATGATTTCGGTATCGGATATCTTGGCGTAAAATACGCAGTAGACGCGATTGAGGCACGGCCGGTTACTTCGACCTTTGAGGTTGAGCACCGTTTAATCAACATTGAAAATATGTACGACACAGAAAACCAGCGTTTGCTCTTTCCATTCATCCGTTAACACAAATTTATCAATTGGAGGCGCGTCACATGAAAAAGCACCCCCTGATGGCTTTTGTTCTGCCACTTGCGGCAGCAGTCTGCTTGTGCGCCCTGACAAATGGGTGTGCCCTCCAGACCAGTTCGGAATCGGAAAGCCATATGCGGCAAATCAAGATCGGCATGACCCTTTACAGACAGGATGACACATTTATCTCTACCATTCAAAAAAATTTTGAGGCAATTGTGAAAAACCGCGAGGCATCGGAAAATGTCAAAATCATAGTCAACATTCTGGACGGCAAAGGAAACCAGGGCGTCCAAAACGACCAGGTAGACAAATTTTTATCTCAGGGCTATGATGTGATTTGTGTGAACGAAGTCGACCGTACCGCGGCGTCTGTCATTATCGACAAAGCAAAGTCCGCGGATATCCCGGTTG
>JAEXAZ010000332.1 GCA_023394255.1 Bacillota bacterium
GTAGATATCGACGTCCTCGTCCACCACGATGACGTTCTTGATGTTGACATAAGTCATCATCGCCGCAAGGGCTATATTTTTCGGTTCGCCCGGATTTTTCTTATGAATCTGCACATAGGCTAGAAACCCGTTGCCGTAAGGCGGAATATGCACGTCCACAACGCCGCTGGATACATATTTCGCGAAATTCTTGAGCAGCGGTTCACGCGGCAAAACGTTTCCGAGATTGATATGCTCAAACGAGGCGCCGTTGATGGTCTGATAGATTGCGTTGTTGCGGTAGCAGATTGCCGTCACGCGGACGACCGGGCTGTTCCACGGCTGGGAATAGTGGCCGGTGAATTCGCCGAGCGGGCCTTCCGGCTCGCGCAGGTTGGGCTGAATTTCGCCCTCTATGACAAATTCCGCCTCGGCCGGAACATAGATGTCGTTGGTGATGCTTTTCACCACCTCCACCGGTTTTCCCCGGATTGCGCCGGCAACCTCCGTTTCATCGCCGTCATACCGCAGGCCCGCGCCCACATAGAGCACCGGATCGCAGCCGCATACCACGGAGATCGGGAGCGGCTTTCCCTCCGCTTCGGCCTCGTCATAAAAGCCTTTCAAATGCCGCCACTCATTGATCATGATGCAGAATTTGTCACGCCCTTTGACGTGCATGCGCTGAAAGGAAAGGTTCTGCGGGCCGCCATGCAGCCCCCTGCTGTGCACCACGCCCCCGGTGATGACCGGCCCGCCGTCTTTCGGCGCATGTGTCGGGACAGGCACCCGGAACATATCAATCTGATCGCCGGTCAGCACATTTTCATGGCAGGGCGCGTCCGCAACGATTTTGGGCTTGACCGGTTTGGTGAGCGCGTCCGCCAGAAAATCCGTGATCTGTTCCTTGGGGCATCCGAGCGCGAGCGCGATGTTGTCCATCGAGGCCAGCATCCCGCCGCAGACCCTGAACTCCCGTCCCTTGACTTTGGAAAACAGCCCGCCTTTTCCCGCGGTTGATTCCAGTGTCGCAAGAACGGAACCAAGCTCATGCACCAGGTCGACCTCTTTCTCAATTTCAGCAAGCCGGCCGTTTTCTTTGAGCACCGCGAGAAAAGAGCGCAGGTCATGAATCTCAGACATCTGCCTTCCCCCCGTTTCCATAAGTTCCGGTCATCGGATTGATGCCGGTGTAAGGGATGGCGTCCCCATCGCTTTTCGCGCCCTTCCCGGTGCGCGTAATGGTGCAGCCGGTATAATCCAGAATGCCGCCGAGGGGTACGAACGGTTTTTTCACCGTCACCGTTACCTGCTGTGTATCGGGCTCGGCGTCAAAAATTTCGTCGGAAATGCGCTGCGCCATGCGCTGCAAAAGTTTATGCTGTTCCTCTGTACAGACCTTTTTCGCCGCCTCATACAGCGTGATATAGCTGACGCCGCCCGAAAGCTCGTCATGCTGGCACATAGCGTCCTCATTGGCCACCGCTTCGACATCCACCACAAATTTTGCGCCGAATTTATTTTCTTCGGGATAATAGCCATGTGTCCCCCAAAACTGCATCCCGATTGCCTTTACAATATCCGCCATCTCAATTCGCATCCTTTCCATTTTTGATCGCAGAGGCCAGCAGCGCCAGACGCCTGCCGACGGCATGCGCGTTGTCCATCCCTTTCAGGTCTTCGGCCGCGCCCCGCGCCATCTTATCCTGGCTCCAGACCGCCGCGCCGCCATAAACGCCGAGCCCCCCGTTGACGACGGGAATCCCCTTGGTATGGAAAAAGCCGTGGATGACATTGATCGCGGTTTCTTCGCCGCCGTTGCGCGTACCTCCGACCGCCAGCGCCGCGCCTGCTTTATAGAGGTTGCAGTCCGGGTTTTCCTTCTGCATCAGGTAATGCGGGCGAAAGCGCGAAAACCAGCAGCCAAGCTGTCCGGTTACACCCATGTTATAGACGGGCGACGCGATGAGATAAGCGTCGTAGTCGAAAAAGGTCCGGTACAGCTCGTTCATATCGTCCTGATAAACCAGACAATCATTGACGTTTTCCCTGACACAGCGGTTGCAGCCGATACAGGGATTGATCTTTTTGCCCCGCAGTTCCACGAGCGTGGTTTCGACTCCCCCGATTTCCGACGCCGCCTTCAGCGCTTCATTCAGCGCATAATAGGTGGAGGCTTTGCGGGGACTTCCGCAGACTCCCAAAAGTTTGATCATGTTGTTTCCTCCCGAAGATTCTATTGAAACCTGATATTGCAGCCCGAATGCTTTCGTTAAGCAGTCTGTCCGGAGCGTCCCGGCGATAAGCGTATTGGCTGTTTTCAGATTATGGATTCGTACTTCCCCGCAAGGCGGGAGTAATTGAAGCGCCGACCGGATGGGCTCGTCGTTTTCGCAGCGCATCCACAGGCTGCATGCCGCGCCTCCGGAAGCCGCCGCCTGCCAGCGCGCCTGTGCTTTTGCCACATCGTCGCAGAACGGCGCAAGCGGGATGCTGTACCACGCCCATTGGAACGCGGTGCGGTCGAGGGTGGTACCCAAAGCCGCGAGGAGTTCAGCCAGAGAAAGGAAAGCGTAATAAACCGTCGCCGCGGCGCCGCTTTCCGGCATCAGATACACATCTCCGGCCGGTACATCCGGCACGCTTGCTCCAAAGGCAACGGCGCAGTCGCCCCAGTGATGCACGGTCCCCCGCATATCAGGGAGTACCAGCCGGGCAGGGTCGTCCAGACGGATTTCCAGGGACGGCAGCCGAAATTCCGAAAGCACGCGATCCCCATAAGAGATGTCGGCCGCCCCGCCGCAC
>JAEXAZ010000030.1 GCA_023394255.1 Bacillota bacterium
GGTTATCAGTAAGTGCTGTTTCCGAACTTATGGCAGTATCAGAAAGAGCCGTAAGGCGTAAGGCCACCCAAGAAGAAACTTTTGGGGAAACGGGTTTTCGGTATATCAGCGGTACAAATGGCGGCAAGCGGCTTGAAATACTCTTAGAAGCACTTCCCGCCGAGGCGCAGACGGCCTATTACAATCAACAAGGCGAGTTCCAATCTTCCGTTATCAATCGAGAGCAATACACGCTCTCTCAGCGGAAAAAGGGAGAACTCCGGGCACAGGCTGTCAGCCAGTATAGCAAGTATCGTCGAGAACAGCACAGGGCCGGACAGACGAAGGAAACGGAAATCATGCAAGCCTTCGTTGACTTATGGAACGCCCAACATCCCGACTTCGCCTTTACCACCAAGACCCTCTATGAATGGCGGCGCAAAAGTAAGGCGGGTGACCCGGACAAATTAGTTGATAAACGAGGGGGCTATAATCGCGGCAAGAGCTCCATCCCGGAGGAAATGCTGGAATACTTCAAGCACTTATATTTGCAAGAGAGCAAGCCTTCTGTGGCCAACTGCTTCCGGCTGACGCAATATGAAGCCAATAAGCGCGGAATAGTCATCCCCGGCCTTCGGGCCTTTGAGCTTGCGGCCAGTAGTTTTCCGGCTCCGATCGTTGCCCTGTACCGCGAAGGCGGGAAGTATTTCTCAGACCGCTATATGCCATACACGGAACGCGACTATGAGAAGCTGGCCCCCAATGACCGTTGGGTTTCTGACCATCATCTTTGGGATGTGTTCGTTAGGGTGCCGGATGGTGAAGGCGGCTGGAAAGCAATCAGGCCGTGGGGCACCTACTGGATGGATATGCGGACACGCAAGGTAGTGGCGAGTATTGTCCGCAACGGCGACCCCAACTCTGATGTAGTTGTTTGCAGCTTCGGAATTGGCGTGGAGGCGTTTGGTATCCCTCGTTCGGTGCTGCTGGATAACGGCAGGGACTACAAGGCTAAGGATGTATTCAACGCTCAATGCGAGGAGGTTATAAACTCCCTTGCGGTCAACCTACAGCTTGATACCGTCTATGCCATTCCCTACAACGCCAAGGCGAAGCCCATCGAGCGTACCTTTGACACCTTCGAACAGCAGTTTGGCAAGCTGCATCCCACGTATGCGGGGAGCAACGCCAAGGCGAGGCCGGAGAGCTTACAGGCCCTTGACATCATGGACTACCCCACGCTGGATGAATTTATCTCCATGCATGACCAGTTCGTTTATGAGGTCTACAATAACAGTCCGCATAGCGGCTCCTATATGCACGGGAAGTCACCAAATCAGATGTACGCGACCCTGCCTTTCTCTGTAAGGCGCGTAACAAAGGAAGTTTTGTATTTCAGCCTTATGCGGGTTAAGGGAAAACGAACTGTGCAGCGTAATGGAATTACCTTTAACGGGATTCACTACTACAGCGACGGAGTTATTAATTTCATCGGCAAGGCTGTCTATGCACGGTATAGCCCTAAGCAGCCGGATGTTCTCTACATCTTCGATGAGAATCAAAATTACCTGTTCAGCGCGTCGGCTATTGTCAAGATGGGGTTTGCTCCCACCGCCGCCGACTATGAGCGGGAGAACGCCCGCCGCAAGAAAGCCCGTCACGCCGCCCTTGATGGTTATAGCCCAGATAAGAGCGTCAGGACAGTTCAGGGTGTGCAGAAGCTTATAGCCGGGCAAGCCGCAGCACAGCAAAGAGCGCCGGAAGCGGCTCCCGTCGTTACGGAGCTCATCCGCAACCCACAGCTTGAGGAAACGGCCCGGCGTGTTGCCATGAGTGACGCAGAGCGGCAGTACCAAGATACAGTTGCAAAGCAACAGGCGGTAAAGCAGAGCCAAGATGCCCAAAAGAAACGCTATGCAGATGCCTTTAAGCAGTTGTGCGCCGAACGGTGCCAACAGCCCGGCAAAACTGCAATCGGATGAAAGGAGAAGACACCATGATAAGGCCACCAGCAGCACAGACCATTTGTTTAAACGAGGTTTACTTTGCGGCCCACTATGCGCAGTCGTGCGGTGACATCTCACTGATTTATGGTGAGGCCGGGCTCGGTAAGACATTTTCTCTCCGGCAGTACGCCAAAGAAAACAATGTCATCTACATAGAGCTCCGGGACTGCGACAAGTCCACTAAGGGTGTCTGTGAGCGCATTATGGAAGCCATCGGCAAGAGCGGACGCGGAAATGACCGGGCGCTTGTCAACATCATAATCGACTATCTGCGGGAGCATCCCAAGCTGATTATCATTGACGAGGCGCAGCATCTTCTTTTGAAAGCAATCGAAAACCTTCGGGCTATCAATGACGCTACAGAAACAGGGATGGTGCTTTGCGGCAACCCTACAGTTTACGATCAGATGCACGGCAGAGGGCAAGCTCACTTTGCTCAGTTATACAGCCGTATCGGGATAAGGAGGTGTATTGTCAATCCCGACATGGAGGATATTCAGGCAATCTTTGCACCGTATGAGCTTGACAGCGATTGCCTCCGCTTTTTGCATAGCCTCGGCCTTCAATGGGGCGGTATTCGCAACTGCATTAAGATATTCAATATGGCTCAGGAAATGGCGCAAAAATTAGGGGAGCCCCTTTCCGTTGGGCACCTTGAAACGGCACACGACCTCCGAAACGGCAACCAATGAAAAAGGGGCTGTGGCGGTCTGGTACACCGCCATTCCCCATTATACCGTGTTTCTAACGAATTAGCAAACAGGAAAGGAGCGGTTAATTGTGGGAACAAAATCTACGAAGCCTATCACACAGCCGCAGCTACGGAAGATATACGCCGAGGCGCGGGAAGCAGGGCTCGATAACGACTATCTTCATGAGCTCATTTACAATATCCACGGCAAGGAGAGCTTGAAAGACCTTCAGATGTGGGAAGCTGCCATGCTGATCGATGCGCTGACCAAGATAACCGATGGCGGTGAACGGCCCGGCATGATAACCGAGAAGCAGGAATGGCTACTGACCGATTACCAGCACAAGCTCGGCTGGACAGATACGCAGATGCGCGGCTTTGTCAAGAAGTACGGCCATGTTGATTTCATCAAGTGGCTTACCAAAGAAGGGGCCTCCAAGATGATAGAGGCCGTAAAGAACATTTATATGAAACAACATAAGGAGGTATCCGGAAATGATCAGTAAGGCAGTTATGGATTCCATGCGGGACAACTTTAACGAGAAATTCGGGCGGCTCAGTGAGCGCAGCCGTTATCTCAAGGAAATGGTTAACGATATCAGGACACATACAGGAAGTATCAAAGGAATCACCGATGAACAGCGCCGAACTTTTGAAGATGACCTTTGGGCGGTTATTAGTTCGGCTTCGTTATTGGGCTACTACATAGGCTTACAGGAAGGGGCCGACATGATGCGGGAGCTTTCCTCCGCTGACCTCCCTGAAAAGATGCTGGATGCCTTTGGAGAACTGACCGCTTATGGCGGTCAACCATTATGAGGTTCTTGACATTACACAAATAGCGATATCCCCCCGTTAGCACGCGTGATAACGGGGGGATATCTATGTCTGAGGGTAATTCCATCACTCAATGTAGAAACGCCGTGTGGGGGCTCTGTGGGCTCATACGGAATCATGCTACTTATCTTTGAAAGCATCCTCTAAAATACCTCTGATTTCTTTCTCATCCTCCTTGCTGATTCCCAAAAAGGGACGGGGAGGAATATTCACCTTTACTTTATCCTTCGTTACCCAATGGCCGCCTACGTTAAATCGTAAGCCTTTTTTTGATTTAGCCCGTATCGTCCTTTGAGCTCCAAATTGATGCGTAGCGGCATGCTTTACATTTGTGCCGATAGCCGCGCCGGATTCATCCGCTTTTGACCTGATGGAGTTACGCAGTTGGGCGGTCTGAACTAAGGTCTTGCCGCCCTCCGAGGCCGCGCGGATGGATGTCTTCCACTTTTTACCCGCGGGGTCTCGGCTCTCTTTGAAGCGGTCAAGGGTGCTTGTACGGAGGCTCTCGGCAATAGTAGAGTTAATTCCCTTAATGTCAATCTCCTGAAACTGTTTTAGCTTATTTATTAAGCGCTTTGTGTCGCCCTCAAGCCTAATACTATATCCCATGACAGCCTCCTGATTTCAAATCACAGCTTACCGCCGTAACGCTTTACATCGTCGGCTGATAGGCCCATGAGTTCGTGCGCTCTGGAACGTGTGGACGCTTCCTTGAGGGTTAGTGGTTCATAGGCGATTTCGCCCAGCGGGACAGCTTGCGGCGCGGCCTTAAACCAAGCCATGAATTCGCCTACATCATTCATGGCGCTTCTGAAAGCCCAGTCTCGCTGATATGGGGCAATCTTGCCTTCCTTGAGGGCAAGCTCTACGGCTCCTTCCGCTTTCACCTTGTACGCATCGAACTCCATTGCGTCCACCTTTAGCTTGAGCGCCGCCTGACTGTTTAGCAATTTCGCCACAGCCTGATAGATTTCATCCATAGACGGCGGCAAGGGCAGTTGAAGCAGCTTCGCAATGTCTTTTATCGTTGCGCCGCCCTCCGAAACTGGCGATACCTCGGGCGGCTCCACATCGGCTTCGGGGGGCGGAGTGGGCGTATCCTTGTTGACGATCGGCGTCATAGCGTCAATGGCGGGTTTATTGGTAAGAGCCACGGAATGCAGCTTAACTGCCTTCCGGTCGGCTGTACGGGCCATAATGACGGGGCTGCAATACTTGTATTCCCGGTTCCGCAAATACTCAGCGCCGCGCTCTGTCCAATTTGTAAGAGCATAGATGCCGTCGCTCTTTAAGACAATATCCTGAATCCATCCGGCGGCGGGGGCCTGCACATCGTGAAGCGTCTGATGCTCATAGTCCACCGGGATTTGTAGGCCGCGCTGCTTGAAGTCCTCACGAATACTGGAATAGGATTCGTTATCAACGAGAAAATCTCCCTTTTGGCTATGAACCAATCCCAGGGGAAGTATCTTAAACTGTTTCGGAACGCCGCCTTCTACAGAAACGGAATTCTCAATCATGAAAAGATTATCCATGTCGCACCTCCGTTATGAATTTGTGGGCGCATCCGCTTCGCCCGTCGAGCCAAAGGCGAGTTGCCAGAGGCCATATCCGGCGTTGCAGCGCATATCCACACCATAGACAAATTCTTTTTGCCAGAACACATTATCATCATTTGGACTGTCTTTGGCTACAAGCTGCGGTTTGCGCCGATTCTGGAAAATAAATGGCTTCACGGGCCGCTTAGTGCAGAGCAAAAACCATTGTTCAGGATTTGCCGACAGTTCGGGCGCAACCAGCAGATCGGCGGTTCCCTTGTAAATGTTGACCTCCTGATGAATTTCATCGGCCATAACAATGGTGCGGGCTATGGCTTCCTTCTGAGGTGCGACAACCAGCAGATCGGGGACGATGTTCAAAACTTCGCCCTCATCGCTTAATAGCGTCATCATCTGAGTACGGGCCGCTCCGTATGTATCAGGGGTGAGCTTATACGTCCCCTTATTACTCTGAGCCGCTACCTTCTTTCCCTCATAGCCGGGCGTGTGGCCGTCGCTGATGAAAGGCTTACCGTCAAAGCACTTTTCGGTAAATGCCTTTGGGAACAGCCCGAACACCAGTTTATCAGGGTGCCGCCCGGCGCTGTATGCGAGGTCCTGAAACATAGGCTTAAAAACGCCGATGCGGTCATCCTCGATGTCATTGCGCGGGACGGATACCGTCAACTCAAAATCTCGGTTCTGAATGGTGTAGCCGTAGGACGCGAGGTTTTTGACCTGTCGGTCTCCAATCCATTCACGCATGCTCGGTACAGAGCCGAGCCATGCATAGGTTTCGTCCCTTGTTTCGGATGGTACTTCCATAGCCACGCGGGAATACTGCGGCTGCATTTCCTGAAAAGCCTTGTTAAATACCGTGTTGAAGCTCTGGAAGGTTTCGCGAATAGTCGCTTGATTGATAATCATTGTGCAATCCTCCTGTTTCTCTTATTCCGGCGCGGAGCTATCCGCATCGGAACTAACAATTTGCTGAACCCACCGCTGACTAACTCCGTACTTTCTGGATAGTTCCGCCGTATTGTACCCATTGTACTCTTCACGAATCTTAATATTGCGGAGAGGACGCAGTATTCTTTCCTTTCGCGGCAAATAGAATGTCGAGCCGCCGACCAGTACCGACAACTTCAAGAGATTATCGGTTCCGATCTCCTCCGCAATTTCCCGGCACAAGCCGTCAGCCAGCATAGAAGGGGTGAGCTCATCCGTCCATGTTTCTGTCATGGCAGACACCGCCTTCCTGCAATGTTAATTGCAGTTACATAGTACCGCTACTTCTAAAAAGTTTCTACGTGAAGCACTTCTATGATTTGTTTCCGAGTGATTGTTTTATGAAATAACGATAAAATGAGGGAAAAGGGGGTGATTGCCATGAAATCATTTCAAGTTGACCGACTACGCTGCAAGCGGGAGCTTGTGACGATGATTATTCAAGGAAGCACATTGCGCGAGATGGTGGAGCTCGTTTCTGAGCACGGCGAGCAGTGCTCGAAGTCTGCGGTTGACCGCTATCTTAAAGGAAAGTTTATTGAGGGGTGCATTTATCAGGACGGCTCCGTTGAGATAAAAGAAAAAGAAGGATATCAGGTCAGAATGACCAAATACCCTCCTAAAAAAAACGAGCACGCGCAGCCGGAGATTAAGTTAATCCGTTCAACGGCTGATTGCTGATTTAGATATCCCATTATGTCTCATTTCTATCCCGCCCGAATTTTGAGGTATCCCAACGTTACCCAATGTATCTCGGTTTATCCCGGTTTGCATGTAGCATATTCACGATTTGCGGGTAGTATTACAGTTGTTTTCTAAAAAGAAAACAAAAAATTTTATTTTGGACCACATGATCGAGCTGCTTCTTGTCGTTATGATTATCCTGTTGGGAATTGCGTCTCCGGCATTTCTCACCACTGGCAATATTTTAAATATTCTGCGCAATTCTGCCATGAAAGGCGTAATCGCGTATGGTATGTGTCTTGTGATCATCTCTGGCGAGATCGATCTTTCCGTAGGCTCGCAGGTCGCCCTTTGCGCGGTCATAACCGCATGGGTCTCCAAAACGCTGGCGGTATCCGGCATTATGCCGGTGGAGTTTGGCGCGCTGGTCGGTTTAGTGGTTGCCATTCTTGTAGCACTGGGTATTGGCATTTTTCATGCGTGGGCAAGGCATAAATTCGGGATGCCCTCCTTCATTGTCACGTTGGCAAATCTGAATATCCTGTATGGTCTGGCGGCTACTATCTGCGGCGGCTTTCCAATCGTGGATTGTTATCCAAGTTGGTATATTTTCCTTGGAACAGGAAAACTCTTTGGGGTACCCGTTCCGGCTATCATCCTTATTGCGGTTTTCTTTGTGTTCTGGTTCTTAACAGAAAAAACCGAATTGGGCCGTCAGATTTACGCGGTGGGCGGTAATGCGGAAGCGGCGCGTCTGAACGGAATCAGCGTTTGGAAAACGCGCATGTTCGTAATGTGCATCGTGCAAATCATGTGCGTTTTGGGCGGCACTATGAACGCGGCGCAGGTGCGCAGCGCGACCTTTGGCTTTGGACGCGGCTGGGAAACTCAGATCATTTCCTCTGTTGTAATAGGTGGTACCAGCATGCTGGGCGGTATCGGAACGGTGTGGGGAACTTTGATCGGTGTTTTGTTTACGGGCATTATTTCAAACGGTATGACCCTTTTGAATGTCAATGAATATTTGCAATATGTTGTAAACGGCGGATTGATGTTCTTCGCTGTTCTGTTCAATACTTATATGACAAAAAAACGCATTTAATTAAGATAGAGATGGCGGTGGAGTCCCTTATGTCCGCCGCTGGTATGGAAGGGCGTCCGCATGAGAATAGGAATAGATTTGGGCGGCACAAATATCGCTGCCGCCGTCGTAGATGATGCTTATCGCATCGTTGCAAAGGGCTCTGTGAAAACATTTAAAGATCGTCCTTATGCACAAATCATTGGCGATATGGCACAATTGGCACTTTTGCTCACACAGCAGGCGGGTTGCTCGCCTGAGGAAATTATGGCCATTGGCATTGGAAGTCCGGGCATTCTGGACACACAGACCGGATATATACTGTACTCCAACAATATTCCCTGGGAAAATGTGGATCTGTGCGGAGAATTCAGAAAGCATTTTGACCGCCCTATTTTTATCGCAAATGATGCCAGCTGTGCCGCGCTGGGGGAATACATTGCGGGAGCCGCACAAAATTACGACTCTGCGCTGTGCATTACGCTTGGTACCGGAATTGGGGGCGGTTTCATCTTAAACGGAAAAATATATTCCGGCTTCAATTCGGCCGCAGGCAGTTTTGGACACACCACCCTTATTTCGGGCGGAGCGCTTTGTACTTGCGGGAGGCGGGGCTGCTGGGAAGCATATGGCTCGGTAACAGGACTGATCCGCATGGCAAAGGAGCAAGCCACAGCACACCCAAGCAGCACTTTGGCGGCGTTGTGCGCAGGCGGCGTAGAATTGACGGGGAAAAACATCTTTCAGGCGGCGAAAGCAGGGGACGCCGTCGCCAAAAGCGTTGTAGACCAGTACATTTTTTATGTTGCGGAAGGCATTACAAACTTTGTAAATGTTCTGCAGCCTGAAGTGATCACATTAGGAGGAGGCATTTCCCACGAAGGAGACTACATTTTGCAGCCTGTGAAACAATATGTGCGGCGCGATGTTTTTTGCAAGCATATAAAGCTGCCTGAAATTAAAATTGCACAGCTGGGAAACGATGCCGGAATCATCGGCGCGGCGTTTTTGCAGGAATATCGCAACCATTCTTGAGACTAAGACAATATTGCACGATTTACGGCTGATGCTTTAGTGCCCTTTGCCGCAAAAGTGTCGGTTATAAATTGCTGCGTAACGCTTCCCGCCGGACACAGCTTTAAGTATTCGCCAAGAAAGTCGCAGGCTATCCCCTTTCATGCAAAAAAATGCTATAATACATAATATATATCTTTAACAGGGCACCTTGTTTGAACGTGTGCCCACTGTTGATTTGATACAAGCGGGAACGCTAAAAGGGGAGATACCTGATGACTGGTGTAAATTTGCAGGATATGAACGGGATGAACAAGTTTCTGCTGCTCAAAACGATCGTGACGCAAGGACCGATCTCCCGTATCGAGTTGAGCAAGCAGACAGGATTGAGTAAAATGACGGTCACCTCTCTCATTGGAGAATACATCACAAAAGGCATTGTGCGCGAGTGCGGTATCACCCAGGCCAGCGTCGGGCGCAAGCCGGTGCTGCTGGAAGCTGTGGACGATTCTTTGCTAACGATTGCCGTTTACATTGGAAGGGACTTTCTAATGGTTGGCATCGTGGATTTGAAAGGCCACATCCGAATTTGTGAACATGTGTCCACAAGCAAAATTTTTTCTTCCGCCGCGGTGCAAAGCAACATTTTGCGCTTGTGCGACAGTGTCATTACGCGCAGCGACAAAAGCAAAATATGGGGAATAGGGATCTCCAGCATCGGCCCCATCGACATGCACGCCGGTCTGATTGTAGATCCACCGGACTTTAACGGTATTGCCAATGTGCCGATCGTGGAAAAGCTTCGCAACAGCTATGACTGGCCGGTCTATTTGGGAAACGATATGGCGGTTTCCGCTTTGGCAGAGTTGTACTATGGAAAGGCGGCTTCCTACACGAGCTTTTTTTATCTTGGTATCTCTGCGGGCATCGGCGCCGGTATTGTGCTGAATCATAAGCTCTACACCGGTAAACGCGGCCTTGCCGCCACCATCGGCCACTGTATCGTGGAGCCGGATGGCCTGGAGTGTGGCTGCGGAAACCGGGGATGTTTTGAACTTTACAGCTCTACCAGAGCAGCGGTTCTGTGGGCTAAAGAGCATGGCGCTCCGGACGACCTTACATGGCTGGGCCTACTGGATCTGGCCAAGCATCAGGATCCAACCTGCCTTGCGGCTTTGGAGCGCATGTATCACTATATTGAAATTGTGGTGTGCAATGTGGTCTCTATTTTGGATGTGGAGTGCATTGTCATTGGCGGCGATATCTGGTTTGGCGAGGAGTTTTTTATAAAGCGGCTGGAAAAGGCGCTGCGGGAAAAAATGTTTGCCAGAAAAATTGGGTCTCTGGTGGTGGTGGAACTGGCAGCTTTTCCCGGCGACGACGCTTTCATTGGCACGGCGGCATTGGTTTTGGAAAATAATTTAGACAGAGGTATCGGCTGAAACGAGGAGGACACGATGATTTATAAACTGCTTCCGGCCTATAAAGACTATCTTTGGGGCGGGACCCGCTTGAAGGACGAATATGGAAAGCACGCGGACAGTCCAATTATTGCGGAAAGCTGGGAGCTTTCCTGCCACAAAGACGGTGTAACAATGCTGGAGGGTACGGATATTTCCCTGCCGCAATATCTGCAACAGAATCCTTCTGTCAGGGGAACCGTGTGTAATGCTTTTGACGAGTTTCCGGTGCTGATAAAATTGATTGATGCGGCAAAGGATTTGTCCGTTCAGGTGCACCCGAATGACGCTTATGCAAAAGCCCATGAGGGGCAACTGGGCAAAACAGAAATGTGGTATATTGTAGATTGTCAGCCTGGGGCCTTTCTGTATTACGGCTTCGCACAGGAGATCTCCGCGCATGAATTTGTCACTGTTATCCAAACCCATACGCTGTGCGAAAAGCTCAACCGCGTGGAGGTGAAAAAGGGCAACGTCTTTTTCATTGAGGCTGGGACAATCCACGCCATCGGTACGGGGTGTCTCATTGCGGAAGTGCAGGAAAACAGCAATGTCACCTATCGGGTATACGACTACGGGCGTTTGGGGCCCGATGGGAAGCTACGAGAATTGCATGTGAAAAAGGCGTGCGAAGTGACAAAGCTGCAAAAAACGCCAACGGTACGCAGTTTTGGCAAGCATCTTGCGCAATGCCGATATTTCACGGTCGATCTGATGCAACTGCAGGGAAAACAGAAATGGATGGTAGGGGAAGAGAGTTTTTCGCATTTTCTGGTACTGTCCGGGGAAATGCGCATTTCCAGCAACACCTGTGTGCTGCATGCGCAAAAAGGAGACAGCGTTTTTGCGGACGCGAACACAGGCTGCCTGCAATTCGAAGGACAAGGTGAGCTCTTAGTGACCTATGTTGAAAAAACTGCCGCGCAAAATTGAAATTTTTTAAATTTTGACCTGCCCCCCGAAAAAGTGGTCCAATGGAAGAGTTAAAAATCTGGTAAAATAGAAAAACGAAAGGACCAGGTGACAAAGATGAAAAAGGGCCATTATAC